>DYON01000014.1 GCA_020720525.1 Acetofilamentum sp. | reverse complement strand
TGAAGCGTTGTTTTTTGCTCACTACGATGTAACTTCAAAACGTCCAACCGATGGATTGAGACTCAATCCAACCAACTACTATTTCATTCAGGCCAATGCCCAAGATTTTATTAACAACCCTGCTCTGAAACCAGAAAAAACAGTTGACTATGAATTAGGTTTCCAGCAGATGTTGAGCGTTCGTTCAGCATTGAAATTTTCCGCATATTATCGCGAAATGCGCGATTTAGTTCAAACCTACCGTTTCTATGGTGGTTATCCAATCGATTATTATTCATACAACAATATCGATTTTGGAACAGTAAAAGGTTTAACCATTACTTACGATTTACGTCAGAATGCTAATATTTGGATGAAAGCCAGCTACACTCTTCAGTTTGCCGATGGAACTGGTTCAAATTCTACTTCTGGAGCTACTTTAGTTCGTACTGGTCAACCCAATTTGCGTACTTTGAATCCGCTCGATTTCGATCGTCGTCATGCTTTCACTCTTGTACTCGATTATCGTTATGGTGCTGGTAAAAAATACAACGGCCCAAAAATTACCCGCAAAATTGAAGGAACCGACAAGGTGAAAGTGATTCCTTTGCTCCAGAATACTGGCGTTAATTTCACCTTTACTGGTGGCTCAGGTACTCCTTACAGCCGCTCAAGCAATGTAACTTCTTCTCTTCTTGGCGGTACTTATCAACTTCAAGGGATGATTAATGGTAGCCGTCTTCCATGGTCGTTCCACATAGATGCTCGTGTTGACCGCGATATTGAAGTTAAATTTGGAAAGAAGGAAACTGTTTTAAATATTTATGTCGAAATACTCAATGTATTGAACAGTAAAAACATTTTGGGTGTTTATCGTGCAACTGGTAATTCCGACGATGATGGCTATCTTGCTGCTGCCGAATATCAGGCTGGTATTAATGCACAGGTTGATCCTGAAGCATTCCGTACACTGTATGCCTTGCGCTTAGACAACCCTTATAATTATAGTTTGCCACGCAGATTACGTTTTGGTGTTGCTTTCAGTTTCTAAATCATCGAAAAAAAAAAGTTATGAAAAAGAATATAATTGTATCGTTGCTACTGATTGGGCTTATTGTTCCAGCAATGGAGACATTTGCCCGTCAAGTGCCGAATGGAAATAACCGTTCTTCACAAAACAATAAAAATAGCCAACATTTGAAGTCTTCGGCTGCTGGTTGTTTGCCTGGTTCGGTCAACACAGAGTTGAAAATTAACAATGTTAGAGCCCGTATTAATTCGGGTGGCGATATGTGGTGGGATTTGGCTGGCGTTGCAGAATACGAAATTCCTTATGGATCTGGTAAAACTTCAATGTTTGCAGGCGCATTGTGGATTGGAGGAACCGATGTTAATGGTCAGCTGAAATTGGCTGCCATGCGCTATCGTGAGGGAACCGATTTTTGGACTGGTCCATTAACAATTGATGGCACTGCATCTATTAACCCAGAGACTTGCATTAAATATGATAAATTGAATGTTATTTATCGTAGCGATGTTGATGAGTTTTTGGCTCATAGAGCTAATCCGTCCGAATCTCCAAACTATCAATTCCCCAGCTATTTTCTTCCAGAAAATTATCCTGCTCATGGCGACCCTAGTTTAGGTCAATCGTTTTATCTTGCTCCTTTTTACGATGAAAATGAAGATGGTGTGTATAATCCTGACGATGGCGATTACCCATACTATGATATCGACAACGATTTGTGTCATTATACCACTCCAACTAAAGAAACCGAAATGGGAATCGTAAGTGGTGGTTTATTAGCCGATCAGGTTCTTAAAGGCGACCAAACAATTTGGTGGGTTTTTAACGATAAAGGGAATGTGCATACCGAAACTCAAGGCAATGCTATTGGACTCGAAATTCGTGCTCAAGCATTTGCATTTTCTACCAACGATGAAATCAATAATATGACTTTCTATTCGTTTGAAATTATTAACCGCTCGACCTACACGTTGCAAGAAACATATATGTCGCTTTGGACCGACCCAGATTTAGGTGGCTCGAAAGACGATTATATTGGTTGTGATGTGCAACGTGGATTGGGATATTGCTACAATGGCGACAATTACGACGAAGATAACAGTGGTGCTTTTGGATATGGAGACCAGCCACCCGCAATTGGTATCGATTTTTTCCAAGGTCCATACATGGATCCAGATGGTATTGATAATCCTGCTTTCCTAAAAAAAATTGACACATCAGGCGCAATTGTTATAGAGAATTGTAACGAAGCTGTAAATGGTGTTAATTTTGAAAACGAAATTATCGACGATGAACGCT
Organism: Acetofilamentum sp.; assembly: GCA_020720525.1. GTDB lineage: Bacteria > Bacteroidota > Bacteroidia > Bacteroidales > DTU049 > GWF2-43-63. The sequence continues at coordinate 16,864 of DYON01000014.1, read as the reverse complement.
ACGGAATGCGTCGTTTTGTTTATCACAACAATACGGGTGTTCCCGATTACATGACCGATCCTAGTTTAGCCATCGAATATTACAACTTTCTTCGTGGTATTTGGAAAGATGGAACAAGAATGATGTATGGTGGAAATGCGCATGTTTCGTCGGGTGCTTATGGACCAAACTGCGATTTCATGTTCCCTGATGAGACTGATCCATGCGATTGGGGTACAGGTGGTGTGGCTCCTAATGGGCCAAAAAAATGGACAGAAGAAACTGCTGGCAACCTTCCTCAAGATCGTCGTTTCATGCAATCTGCGGGACCTTTTACTCTTAAACCAGGTGCTTTAAATTATATCACAGTTGGAATTCCTTGGGCTCGTGCCACTTCTGGCGGTCCATTCGAATCGGTTGATTTGCTGCGTCAAGTCGATGATAAGTGTCAACGATTGTTCGACAACTGCTTCAAAGTTGTTGATGGTCCCGATGCTCCCGATATGACTATTCAAGAACTCGACAAAGAAGTTATCTTGTATTTAACCAACAATTCAGAACTGTACGAAGAAGGCGATCCCTCAATTGTTTCTCCAATAGGAATGAATTACGATTCTATTTATAAATTTGAAGGCTATCAGATTTTCCAGTTGAGCGAAGTTTCTGTCTCTGCAACTGATATCTACGATACCGACAAAGCTCGCTTGGTTGCTCAGTGCGATATTAAAAACGGGATATCTCGTCTGATTAATTATTATTATTCCGACGATTTGGGTGCAGTTGTGCCTCGTGAGGAAGTTGATGGTGAGGACGAAGGAATAGTTCATTCATTCCGAATTTTAGAAGATCAATTTGCTTCGGGCGACAATAGACTTGTGAATAACAAGAAGTATTATTTTCTTGTAATTGCTTACGCTTACAATGAGTATGAAAAGTATTCGCAAGATCCTGCTTACCAGATTCCTGGCGAAGCATCGCTTAATGGACAACAAAAACCATATTTGGGTGGTCGTAAAAACATTAAAGTTTATACTGCTATACCGCATATTTCTGACCCCGAATCGTATGGGACAATTATTAATGCCGAATACGGCGAAGGTCCCAAAATTATTCGTATAGAAGGTCAAGGCAATGGTGGGCGTGAAATTGAACTTAATTCGGACAGTAGAAATTATATTGTCGAAAATAATGTGATGCTTAATCCAGTTTACGAGAATGGAATGGGACCAATAGATGTAAAAGTAATTGATCCTTTAAATGTTAAAGCTGCTCAGTATTATTTACGCTTTGATACTTCATCTGCTTCAATAGATGTGGCAGACTGGGTGCTTGAAGAGTACGATTTGTCTGGAAATCTTGTTTCAACACATACTTCAGATAATAATATTAGCTCCTCATTCGAACAAATATTTATCGATTTAGGGCTTTCTGTTACTATTGTTCAAGGTCAAAAACCTGGCGATCAAACTCATCCCACAAATGGATTTTTATATGCAGAGGTTGTGTATGACGATCCTAATCATCAATGGTTAAGTGGTGTTGCTGATATTGATGGTCCAAATGTGTACAATTGGATTAGATCTGGAACATTAGAAGATCCAAATGCTGCTGAGTATAACGATTATCTTGGTCTTGATGCTGGACAGTACTACGAGAAAATTATTGGTGGAACATGGGCTCCTTATCGTTTAGTATCCAATTTAGTTGACAATCCTGGAAATACTACTATTCAGGCTTTCCAATCAATCAACAAATTGTACAATTTAGGTAGTGTAGATATTGTTTTTACCAATGACAAAAGTAAATGGACTCGCTGTTCAGTAATTGAAACTTGCGACGATGCTATTTTGTCGGAAGGCGGAGCTTCAAAATTTGGTTTACGTAAACATGCTTCAGTTGATAAAAATGGAGTTTCGGGTACAGCCGATGCCACTTATGACGGCAAACCTACTGGTATGGGTTGGTTCCCTGGTTATGCTGTTAATGTTGAAACCGGTGAGCGTTTGAATATCGTGTTTGGTGAAAACAGTTGGCTCACTGGTGAAAATGGTAGAGATATGCTTCTAAATCCTACCTCAAATTATGAAGCATTAAATCAGATTCTTTTTGGGGGCGAACATTACATTTATGTTTTTGGGCACAATGGCGATGCCGCAAATACAGATGTTCCCGCTTATGATGAAGGCGATTGGCTTTACAACAAACTTCTTGCTGGTGGCAATACTAATCTTAGAAATGCGTTCTCGAATGCTATGTGGGTTACTATTCCTCTAACTGCACGTAACGAGACGTGGCTTAGCAATGATTGTCGAGTTCGAATTAGAGTTTCTAAACCTTATACTATCAACTATTCAACATATGGTTCAAGTACTCCAGTAAACAAAAATTATCCTTTGTACAGTTTCAACACATCTGATATTGCAACCAAAACTGGCGATGTTGCAGCTGCTCAAACGGCATTGGATTTAATTAATGTTGTTCCGAATCCTTACTATGCTTATAGCGGATACGAAGAAAATCAGCTCGACAACAGAATCAAATTTACCAACTTGCCTTCAGCTTGCACTGTGAGTATTTTTACAGTTGATGGTATTTTGATTCGTCGCTACACCAAAGATGACCCAACTACCACCTATATCGATTGGGATCTCAAAAATACTTCTGGAATACCTATTTCTGGGGGATTATATTTGATTCATGTCGATGCACCTGGAGTTGGTGAGCGAACAATTAAATGGTTTGGCTCGTTGCGTCCGATTGACCTCAATTCATTCTAGTCATAAAACCTAAAGAACAACAACAATGAAAAATAATATGAAAAACCTGTTGGTATCGATTCTCATGGTAACGTTAGCATTACCTGTGAATCGGGTAATGGCAGGGAACGAAGACCGCGCTGGAGAATCTGGTGCTGGCGAACTGCTTATAATGCCTTTTGCTCGTAGTTCGGGCTGGGGTATGTCGAACACCTCTTGTGTTAAAGGTTTGGAAGGAATGTACCTCAATGTTGCTGGTACCGCCTTTACTAAAAGCACCGAAGTAGTTTTTGCACGTACCGAATGGCTTAAAGGTTCCGGAATCTCTGTAAACGCTTTTGGATTTTCACAAAAAGTTGGAGAAACTGGTGTTTTAAGTTTGGGTGTAATGACAATGAGCTTTGGAGACATCTTAATTACAACTACCGATCTTCCTGAAGGTGGAATTGGAACTTTTAGTCCCTCTTTTATGAATATTGGACTTTCGTATGCCAAAGCATTTTCGAATAGTATCTATGGAGGTATTGCTGTCAAGATTATTTCTGAGTCGATTGCCGACAATCGTGCACAGGGTGTTGCTCTTGACGCTGGTATTCAATATTTAACTGGCGACAACGAGAATATTCACTTTGGAATTGCTTTGCGCAATATTGGTCCAACAATGAAATTCTCGGGCGATGGTCTCTCTTTCAGAGGAAACCCCAATAATTCTGACATTCTTATGACTGTTGAACAACGCTCGGTGTACTTTCAGTTGCCTGCTTTGTTGAACATTGGTGCAGCTTACGATTTTCTAATTAACGATAATCACACCATTACACTTGCTGGAAGTTTTACTTCTAATTCATTTGGCAAGGATGTTTTTGCTGGTGGTCTTCAGTACAATTTCAACGATTATCTGATGCTCCGCGGTGGTTTGTCGTACGAAAATGGAATGTTCAATGCCGACAACCGTACATCTGTTTATACTGGTCCCACTGCTGGTATTACGGTGCAAGTTCCTTTGAATAAAGAAAAAGGTTCATCATTTTCTTTAGATTATTCTTATCGTACATCAAATCCTTACGAAGGAACACATAGCATTGGAGCACGCATTAGTCTATAATTTTTAAGGCGCGAATTTTAAAAATTTCGTGCCTTTGTCGAACAAGAGGGCCTTCCAAAAGGTCTTCTTGTTTGTTTTATGTAAAATGTAAAGTGAAAATCAATGGCAAAGATTACATATTTGACCAAGGAAGGTCTCGAAAAGCTCAAAGCAGAATTTGAACATCTGATTACAGTTGAGCGCCCAAGTATATCGCAGCAAATTGCCGAAGCTCGCGAAAAAGGCGATTTATCGGAAAATGCAGAATACGATGCGGCTAAAGATGCTCAAGGTTTGTTGGAACTGAAAATATCGCAAATGCAAGAAATCATTAGTAGCAGCCGCATTATTGATGAATCAAAACTCGATAATTCATGTGCTAGAATTCTTTCTGTTGTTACAATCGAAAACACGAAAACAAAGCAAAAAATGACCTATACACTTGTTCCCGACCAAGAAGCCGACCTCAAAGCTGGGAAGTTGTCTATCAATAGTCCTATCGCACAAGGATTGCTTGGTAAAAAGGAAGGTGAAAATGTTGAAATTACAGCTCCAGCTGGCCTCATTAAATTTAAACTTATTGAAATTAAATAGGTCATGTCAAGCGTATTTACTAAAATAATTAACAGAGAAATTCCTGCATTAATTGTTGCTGAATCTGAATTTTGCATTGCTTTTTTAGACATCAATCCTTTATCCAAAGGGCATACTCTTGTTGTTCCAAAGAAGGAAGTTGATTATATATTCGATTTGGAGCCTGTTTTGCTCAACGAACTCATGCAGTTTGCGAGTCGTGTGGCAAAAGCAATCGATGCTTGCCATTTTGCTAAGCGAACAGGTGTTGCTATTATTGGTCTCGAAGTGCCTCATGCTCACATTCATCTTGTTCCAATCAATGGGATTCACGATATTGAATTTAGCAAACCAAAATTGTCGCTCACAAGAGAAGAACTTGGTGCAATTACCAAGAATATTACAGCAAATTTTATTTAACCAGTTTGTCTGGATTGTTGCGAACGAAAGCATCCCACGAGTTTTTAGGGTTGCTTTTTTTTATGCTTGTTGTGTCCGAAATTTTTTGAAGTGTGTAGCTAATAGCAATTGCTGCTGCATCGGTCGAATCGGCATCGAGTTTACTAGTGTTGTAGCCTGTAATAACTCCCACCATAGCAGCTACTTGTTCTTTCGAAGCCGAGCCACTTCCTGTTACCGATTGTTTTACCCTACGGGGCGAAATCTCAACTATCGGAATATTGTTGAGCAAGGCAATTGCCATTACGGTACCTTGTGCTCGACCCAATTTCAACATCGATTGAACATTCTTTCCAAAAAATGGTTCTTCAATAGCCAGTATATCGGGCTTATGCTCATGCAAAAATTTATCGATGAAATTAACAATCCCGTTTAATTTTTCTATATGAGAATTTAATTTACTGAGCTTAAGACTCCCAATATCAACAATACTGTATTTGTTGTTGCTGAATTGCAATAGACAATAGCCCATGATGTTGGTTCCAGGGTCGATGCCAAGAATGAGTTTGCCATTTGTCATAAGCAAAAGTAAGAATAAATTCGTTCCTTTGGCGATTGCTACAGTTGCATTCACTATTTTTGTTTTTCAATAACCCAAACTCTACTTGAAACGAAAAATCATTCATATTGTGTTAAGTCTGCTCGTTGCTATGGCTATGCTTTGGATAATTTATTACCACGTGAGCAATCGATTGCAGGTTCTCGATGCAAATACTATTTTTTCGATGCTTTTTTCCAGCAATTTGAAAATTTGGGTTGCAGTTGTGGTTCTTTTGCTAATGCCACTCAATTGGGCTCTTGAATCGCTGAAGTGGAAAATGGTAGCCGACACAATTAGCCCAGTAACATATAAAAGTGCGTTTACCGCAGTATTGGGTGGTATTGCTGCCGGATTTTTACTCCCCAATCGTGTTGGCGAATTTGCCGGAAAAGCACTTATGTTTCCTTTGCGTTTTTTCTGGCAAGGAATAATTCTATCTATTTTCACTTCGCTTGCTCAGCTTTTTATAACTATCATTGTTGGGCTTTTTGCCCTTTGGTATTTTGCGCCTTTGGCATCACACTATTTGCAAATCGGTCTTCAATGGACTTTTCTTGTTATTGCTATTGCTGGTTGCTTAGGATTGTTGTTTGTTTATTTCAATTTTCAATCTATTTCGCTCATTTTCCGCAAAAGTAAACGCATTTTCAAGGTTTTGAATACCCTGTCTGGAATATCCTTTAAGTTGAAAATCAAGATTTTACTTATGAGCTTGCTGCGGTATTTTGTTTTTACTATTCAAAATGTTTTGATGCTTTATATGGTGGGTGTCGATTTGCCAATTATCGATTTGATATTCCTAATCTCGCTTATGTATTTTATCATGGCGGCAGTTCCAACATTTTTTATTACAGAGTTGCCAACTCGTAGTTCGGTGATGATTCTTTTATTTATTGCCTATTTCGAGCTTGGGAATGTTGGATTGCCATATGCACTCGAGATGCGATTGCTGCTGGTAGCTTCGGTTGTGTGGTTGATAAATATTATTTTGCCATCTATTCCTGGAGTGTATTTTCTCACTCGCATGTCGGTGCTTAGGAAGGAAAAAAAATGATGCTGACTATTGTTTCAATTATTGTATTTATATATGCAATTCTATTAATTGTGTCGATAATCGCTTCTTTGAAAAAAAATCACAGATTGAGTAGAAATCATCGCTATTCAGTTGTGATTGCTGCTAGAAATGAAGAAAATAGTATTCATGAATGCTTGCAGTCAATAATGGCGCAAACTTTCCAGCCCGATGCAATTGTTGTTGCCGACGATCATTCAATCGATTCAACAGCTAATATTGTGCGAGAAATTGCCGCAAAAAACAATTTGGTTAAATATATTTCACTTGCCGATAATAAAGCAGGTAAGAGAATGGCTATTTGCGCTGCGTTGAAACAAGTTGAATCCGAAATAGTTATTGCTACCGATGCCGATTGTATAGTCGGAAAACATTGGGCGGAAACAATGATTGGTGCCCTAAACGAAAAAAATCGATTAATAACTGGACCTGTTGTTTTGCATCGCCGAATGGGCTTGTTCAATCAAATTCAGTTTGCCGAATTGTTGTTTTTAGTTGCTGGAGGTGCTTTGGTGGCAAAATTTATTAAAGCAATTCAAGTTTCGGGAGCAAATATGTGTTTTTATCGCCACGATTATCAGTTGTTTGTGGAATCGGGACATGGCTCGAAGTATGGAAGTGGCGATGATGTTTTCTTTATGGAGTTTTCTCAATTTCGATATGGAAAGCAATCGGTTCAATTTTGCAACAATGCTCAAGCGGTTATAAGCACCGCTCCCACATCGAGCGTGAAGATTTGGTTTGCGCAACGTCTTCGCTGGGCATCAAAATCGAAAGGATATAAGTCGTTTTTGCCATTTGGAATTGGTGCATTTCTTTTGATAGCCAATATTTCGTTTTGGATAGCATTTGCATGCTTGTTTTGCGAAAATATCGAATTGTGGATAGCTTGGCTATCGCTAAGTGCAAAAATTCTGAGCGAAATATTGCTTTTGTCTGTTTTTACATCGAAATGGAAACAAAAATTCAACTGGGCAGGAGTAATATTGCTGCCAATTTTCTATTTCTTTTTCATGGTTGGAGTAGCTGTTTTTTCATTATTTTCGAAAAGAAAAACGTGGAAAAGCAGAACTATTGAATAGTTTTAATAAGCGATTCGGCAAAAATCAGATCGCTTTGAGTTGTGATTTTAATGTTTTCGCAGTTACCTTCAATCAAACGAATCACATTTCCAGACGATTCCACCACCGCTGCATCGTCGGTAAAAGATTGTTTATACGATTGCCTATATGCGTCAATTAGTATTTCGCTTTTGAAAAACTGTGGGGTTTGGCAAAGCCTAAAGCGCGATCGATCGACAAATTTCGAAAGTGCGCCATCGATTTCGCGCAACGATTCGTTGAGTTCTACCACTGGAATAGCTGTTCCCGAATTGCTCGCAACTCGAAATCCATCTTGAAGCACTTCGTTGCTTACAAGTGGTCTCACAGCATCGTGAATAGCAACAATTTCGTTTTCGCCAACAAAAACGAGAGCACTTTTTACCGAATGGAATCGCTCGGGACCACCAAAGGCAATATTGATGCTTTTACGAGCAACAATGTGATCTGCAGCCATTCGCCACAGGTTTAAGTCTTTTTCAGCTATTACTACCGTGCAATTTGCATCGGGAAAAACCGAAAAAAGCCGGTTGATTGTAATGGCTATTAAAGGAGTTCCGCCCAGTAGTATATACTGCTTTGGGATGGACGATTGCATTCGTTTTCCGCTGCCACCAGCAACAACAATAAAATGCAAAAATCGGTTCATCACACAATCAGCATTGCATCGCCGTAAGTGAAAAACTTGTATTCTTCTTTTATAGCAACTTTGTAAGCCTCCATTAGCAAGTCGTAGCCAGTGTAAGCTGCCACCATCATCATCAGCGACGACATGGGCAGATGAAAATTCGAAACCATTGCATCGGCCACGGTAAAGTCGTAGGGTGGAAAAATAAATTTATTTGTCCATCCGCTGTAAGGCTTGAGGCGACCATTAATGGTTACACTCGACTCTATTGCACGCATCGAAGTGGTTCCAACAGCACAAATTTTGCTTCGGCGTTCTTTCGCCATGTTCACCTTATTGGCTGTGAATTCTTCAATAATAAATTCTTCAGAATCCATTTTATGTTTCGAGAGGTCTTCTACTTCAATGGCTCTAAAATTCCCTAAACCAGCATGAAGTGTTATTTCTGCAAATTCAACCCCTTTTATTTCAAGTCTTTTCAACAATTCTCTCGAAAAGTGTAAGCCAGCTGTTGGCGCTGCAACTGCTCCTTCGTGCTTAGCGTATATGGTTTGATAGCGATCTTTGTCTTCGTCGATTACAGGTCTATTGATGAGCTTTGGGAGGGGCGGCTCGCCCATGCTTTTGAGCATGGACTTGAATTTATCGTGGTCCATGTCGGTCAGAAAGCGCAGGGTGCGACCGCGCGATGTTGTGTTGTCGATTACTTCGGCAACCAATTGGTCGCTTTCGCCAAAATAGAGCTTGTTGCCAATTCGTATTTTTCGAGCAGGGTCAACCAATACATCCCAAAGTTTAGAATCGGAATTAAGCTCCCTAAGAAGAAATACTTCAATAATGGCACCTGTTTTCTCTTTTCGACCGTAAAGACGAGCAGGAAATACTTTTGTGTTGTTGAGAATCATTAAATCGCCTTCGTCGAAATAATCGAGAATAGCGCTGAAGTATTTATGTTCTATCAGGCCTGATTTTCTGTTAATCACCATAAGCCTGCTCTCATCTCTGTTTTTTGAAGGAAAATGTGCAATCAGGTTCTGCGGAAGATCGAATTTAAAATCGGAAAGTTTCATGTTATGTCTGCTAAAATTGTGTACAAATATACGACGCTAAAAAGCGAAAGTCAAAAAAAAACGCAAAAATACGAAAAATCGTATATGAACAGGCAAAAAAAATATGCTGTAATGATTGATTGGCTCAAAGATTAATCGGTATTATTTAATTTCTATGAACTGTATAAAAATGGATTGTTCTCATTTGCAAACATTAGATTGGGCAAATCTGATTCTCCTCAATTATACCAAGGAGATTGTTGTGTTCAATTGTAGCTATTTCTACCACGAATTAACGAATTTCCTAACTTGAACAATATCCTCGCTGATTAAAACAAATGTGCTACACGAGGCTGTCTCAAAAGTCGCACTTATTTTTGTTTTGAGACAGCCTCATTTGCACCACTAATGATATAGCGCAACTGCATAGAGAAAAGACTTTAGTGAACAATCGTTAATTGCTTGCAATTGGTTATTGTTTTTCGATGCAATTAATGATGGAATATTATTCGTGAAATAGGTGAACCGAGCGTCAGCTAACTCATGAATTCACTAAAATACAGTTTAAGCTATGAATAAATTCGTGGTTAGATACAAAAAGAGATGTTTTAGTAGCATCGTTACGGATAAACAGGAAGAAATTTTAATCTCAGAATTTAATAGCCTCTGTGGTTGGAAAAAGATATTTGTTGCAGATAGAAATACTTACAATTGCATAAAATGATAGTACTTTTGCAAAAAAAACCATGGCCTATATTACAAAGGAAAAATTATTCTCAGTTGCTTGGTTCAAAGCCTATTCGATGATTCTAATAGGCAGTTTTATAATGGCAGCCGGATTTGTTTTGTTTGTTTCGCCCTACAAAATGGCTCCAGGAGGTGTTTATGGAATTGCAATTGTGCTGCATTATGTGCTCAATTTGCCAATCGGACTCATTGGGCTTGCAATCGATATTCCGCTTACAATAATTGCTATTCGGATTTTGGGTCCAAAATTTGGCATAAAAACCATTGCTGGATTCGTACTCCTTTCGGGTTGGATTTCGCTGCTCGAATTCACTTGGGGCTACCAACCTTTGGTTGAAGGCGATCCGCTTTTGTCGGCCATTTTTGGCGGTTTACTTATTGGTTTTGGACTTGGCCTCATTTTTAGGTCTAAAGCAAGTTCGGGCGGCAGCGATATTATAGCCATGATTCTCAATAAATATACGGGCGTTTCGGTTGGTCAATTGCTTATTGTTGTTGATGCAACTATTGTGTTGATTAGCCTTGTTGCATTCGACGATTGGAAAATTCCACTTTACAGTTGGATTGTGATTTTTATTTCAGGTAAAGTTGTTGATGCTGTTATTCAGGGTGTTAGTTACGACAAAACATGTATTATAATTTCAGATAAACCCGACGAAATTCGTGATCGGATTTTAAACGACCTGAATCGGGGTGGCACTTTTATTCCGGCGAATGGAATGTATTCGGGCGACGATAAACGAATGATTTACACCGTTGTGAGTCGCCGCGAAGTAGCCATGCTTCAAGATTATATTCGCGAAATTGATCCGTCGGCGTTTATGACAGTGATAGATGCCAACGAGATTTTTGGCGATGGATTCAAACAACTACCCGATAAGCAATAGTCTCTTATTTCCCAACAACAATAATGGTGGCAGAGGCAATCTTTAGGCCTTGGTTGTTGGTTTGTGAAACAAAGTAATTGCCCGCCTCTATTCCAATGGGACACCACTCAATTGTATTGATGTTCGAGTCGAGCACTGCTGTATAAACAATAGTTCCATTTTCGGACGCAATATTCAATTGTCCACCATTGCTGTTGTTGAGTTCTATAACAAAATAGCCGGATGAAGGATTGGGAAAAATCTTAAAACCTACCGATTGTGATTCGTGCAGCCCACTTTGAAAAGGCTCGCCTATAGCCAATGCATATTCGCCCGGAAGACCGTTGATTGTTTTAATCTTACCAACAGTGAAGTTGCCCAATCTGGTGAAAGGTATAATCTCCCAATCGAATCCAGGGCCTGGTCGGTAAACCAAAACCAAGGAATCGAAACTGGTTGAAGTTGGCAATAAATCTGTATCTAGATATCCAGTAGCTGAACTCGCTGTTTTATTGTAGTCGAACTGAACCGAAAAAGTTGTGCCAGCGGGTAAAATGCCCCCAATACGCCAATAGTGATTGGGCGAAATACGATAAATTTCCGGATTTGAAACGATTGGGTCGGGGCTAACTTTGTGAAACTCGGTACGCAAAAGAACCGTATCGGTAAAGTTGGTAATTTCAACAGAGCTGTATGCCAAAGGAAATGAATTTGTTCCTGCAGAACCTATAATTTGGTTGTAGCTGATAATTGCATCGGCTGTTTTTTCATTCATGTCAACAATTACAGTAGCAGGAGTAAAAGGTATAGTAAACATGTCGGAGCCTGTTTGACCCGAAAATTCGGACACAACAGTATGCATATTGCGAAGTGAATCTACAAAAGTAAGCTCAACTTTATTGCTGTTAGCAAATTGAGTAGTTCCGAAAAGTTTTTGACGCATATACACTGTTACATCCGAGTTGCTGCCATTGGGCACAATCGACATTGAATCGACATCGAAATGAGGAAATCCTTCGCGATAAACCCAAGCCTCGAAAAAGTCGTTGAGATTGATGCCCGACGAAGCCGAGAAAATATCGCGCATCAAGGCAATGGTTGCGTTTCTATATTTCAGACTATCGAGATATTCCCTTACCGCAGGAAAGAACAATGAATCGCCCATATAGTTGCGCAACGTGTAAACAACCAATGCTCCCTTATCGTAAACGGTTGTTCCATAAGTGATATTTGAAGGGACGTTTCCAACTGGATAAAAACCACCATCGTCGTAATGGGCATTTTTAATTACATCAGAAAGTTTTCCCTTGATATAAACTTGCATTACATCGAATCCATAAATACTTTCTTTGTAAATAAATTCGCAAAAAACTGCCCATCCTTCATTTATCCACATTTCATTGGCCGACGAGCAAGTAACAAGGTCGCCAAACCAATGGTGAGACAATTCGTGAGCATATAGATACTCGTAGGTGGTATTTCCGGTAATAGTTGCATTGGGGTATGCAATATTGGTTGCGTGTTCCATGGCTCCTGCATTGAAAGGAACTCCCACATAACCAACACGTTCCCAAAGGTAAGGACCAAAGCGGTTTTCGTATGCGGTAAGTAGATTTTTCAGGTTGCCAAATGTGCCAGGAATTTTCGAAATCAAAGTTTGGGCAACATATATCTGAATGGGAATATCGCCATTAATACCAGTGAAAGTATCGGCCGAACAAACATAGGGACCAACTGCCATCGAAGCTAAATAAGTAGGAATTGGCTCGGCCAAAACCCAATGCCACTCGATACGGCCGCCTAAAATGTGGGTCGAATCAGTAAGAATTCCGCCACACACAGCCATCTGAGAAGTGTCGGTAGTAATGTAGCAATCGTAGTATGCTTTGTCAACAAAATCGTCGATACATGGAAACCACACGCGCCCGTAGTTGTGAGGCACATCTTCGAACCCAACGCCCAAGTTGTAGGCATACGGACTGGTAAAATAAAAACCACCCCACGTACTTGGGTCGGTAACTGGGTGCCCATGATAAAATACCGTTACAAGAGCCGTATCGGTACTTGGAAGTGGTGTAGGACATTCTATAAGTAAAAGAGTGTCGTTGTAGTTTGTGTTTACCACCTTCACTCCATTAATATAAACTGAATCAACAACAAGTGCCAGCAAATCGAGTGGAACATATTTCAGATTGTTCACCTTTGGTTGAAGCGATATTTCGGTGAAACCGTAAATTTGTTGAGTTCCAATGTCAACTGTATCGATATGTATAGAATAACTAATAACGTCAATACTATCGCTGCCCAGCGATTTGTTTTGAGCATTTACTGTTGTAAAAATGCTCGAAAGCAGTAAAACAAGTGCAATTTTTTTCATTTTTTGTGATTATTACTACAAATGTAGAAAATTAGGAAAAACGGAGGTCAAATTTATATTTTTCTTTGTATTCAATTCAGAATATGATACATTTTTACATTATTTATGCTTATTAGTTGCAAATTCGTACTTTTGTTGATCTTACTGAACAGAGATTTATCGAATGAAAAAACTGACTGTTATATTTTTTTTGCTGAGTGCTTTTTGGGGATATGGTCAAAAACAATGGTCTCTCGAAGAGTGTATTGTGTATGCCCGCGAAAACAATCTTACACTTAAACTTCAGCAGCTCAATGTTCAATTGGCCGAGCTGAGTGTGATTAGAAATAAAGCTGCATTACTTCCAGGTGTTTCGGCAGGAGCTACTCACAACTACAACTATGGCCGTACGGTCGATATGTACACCAATCAATTTGCTACCGACAGGGTTCAGTCGAATAATTTTTATTTATCGGGAAATGTTACCGTTTTCAACGGTTTTCGGCTTATAAATTCGTGGAAACAAAGCGAACTCGATGCCGAGGCTGCTCGCCTAGATGCAGCTCAAACCACGCAAGATATTTCTTTGTCGATTGCCACAGCTTATCTTCAGGTACTCTATGCGCTCGAATTGGTCAATAATGCTCACAATCAACTCAATATTACGAAGCTTCAACTCGATCGAACACGGAAGTTGTTCGAAGCCGGAGCTGTGTCGCGCGGAAATTACTTAAGTCTTGAGGCTCAATCTGCATCCGAAGAAAGTCAGTTGGTGAATGCCGAAAATCAATTGAGCATAGCTTATCTTACCCTTGCTCAGATGCTCGATCTCGAAGATATTTCTTCGTTTCGGATTGTGGTTCCCGAAATAAATTTGCCAGATACAGCTGGCTTTTTATTGCAGAATCCCGACGATATCTATCGTTTTGCATTAAACAGTCAGCCAAGTGTTCAATCGTCTGAAATAAGAATTGAAAGTGCCGAAAAAAGTCTCAATATTGCACGAGCCAGTCGCTATCCGATGCTTAGCCTGAGTGGCTCGTGGGGAAGCGGTTATTCGGGTGCAAGCAAGCGAATTTCGGCTATTAGTATGAACGGTAACGATACTATTGGGATTACAAGCATAAGCTCCGATTATGTATTATCTCCGGCTTGGTCGTATTCGTACGAAACAACCCCATTTGCCGATCAGATCAAAGACAATGTGAATAAATCGATCGGATTGACGCTATCGGTTCCCATTTTCAATCGGTTCAATACTTCAACAGCTATTAAGCAAGCCAAAATCAATGTCGATATGGCTCGTATTGGTTTCGAGCAGGAGAAGCGCAATTTGCAGAAAACCATTCAGCAAGCCTACAACGATGCTGCCGGAGCTTTGAAACGTTATCAGGCTGCTAAAAAGCAGGTTGCAGCACTTCAAGAATCTTTTAAATACATGGAAGTGCGATTCGTGGAAGGTGCTGCCAACCCAGTTGAATACAGCGATTCGAAAAATAAGCTCATAACTGCCGAGTCCGATATGCTTCAGGCTCGCTACGAATTTATTTTTCGATCAAAAATATTGGATTTCTACCTCGGAAAAGAAATTAAGTTTTAACTCTAATCATTTGCAATGAGTGTAAATAAAAAAAGAAGGCGTTTTATCATTTCCGGACTGATTGGTCTGGTTGTATTGCTGGTTGCCTTGAAAAGTGCCGGCGTTATTGGTTCGGGCAACGAGATAAAAGTAGCTATTGAAGATGTTAGCAAGCGCGACATCGTTGAATCGGTTTCGGCTAGTGGTAAAATTCAACCTGTGTCCGAAGTTAAGCTAAGCCCCGATGTGTCGGGCGAAGTTGTTGAATTGCTTGTGAAAGAAGGCGACCGAGTAAAAGCCGGCGATGTTCTTGCCAAAATTAAGCCCGATATTTACAGAGCCAATTACGAACAAATAGCAGCCAATGTGAATTCGCAACGTGCCAATATGGCCAATGCAGAAGCTCGCTATACTCAAACCGAAGCTCAGTTTGTAAATACCGAATCGATCTACAACCGAAACAAATCGCTTTTTGAGCAAGGAGTGATTTCGCAGCAAGAATACGATGCTGCTGTTGCTCAATACGAAGTTTCAAAAGCAGAAGTGAAGGCATCGAAACAAACGGTAAATGCATCGCGCTACAATGTAGCAAGTGCTATGGCTAGTATGAACGAGGCTTCGAATAACTTAACTCGCACAACCATTGTTGCTCCTGTTGACGGAACCATCAGCAAGCTTAGTATTGAGGTCGGCGAGAGGGTGGCCGGTGTTTCGCAGTTTAGCCCAGGAACCGAAATTCTTCGTATTGCCGATATGACCGAAATGGAGATAACCGCAAGTGTAAACGAAAACGAAGTAGTTAGGCTGCACATGGGCGATACCGCATTAATTGAAGTGGATGCTTACCCCAATCGCAAGTTCAAAGGCCTTGTTACAGAAATTGCCAATTCGGCAAATGTTTCGGGGTTGAGTGCCGACCAGGTAAGCAATTTCGATGTTACTATTCAGATTTTGCGCAGTTCGTATGCCGATATGATTCCTGTTGATGTTCCCGATTTTTCTCCTTTTCGCCCAGGTATGTCGGCAACAGTTGAAATTCTGACAAATCGTGTAACTCAAGTGATAGCCGTTCCCGTGCAGTGTGTTACAACCCGCGAAGATGCCGATACCGATTCGATAAAAAATGTAGCTGACGAAAAAGTGAAAGAATATGTGTTTTTGATCGAGAATGGCACAGCTATTCGCCGCGAAGTGAAAACTGGAATTCAAGACAATCAGTATATTCAGATTTTGGAAGGTTTGGACAAGAACGAAAAGGTTATCACTGCGCCTTATAGCGCCATTGCCAAACGATTGCTTGGGAATGAAAAGGTAAAGGTGGTCGATAAAAAAGAATTGTACGAAGCCAATTGATTTTGAAGACATTATTGCATATTGAGACTGCAACCGATGTTTGCTCGATTGCTTTGAGCCGCAACGGAATTGTTTTTGCCGAAAAAACTGCCGAAGCTTTGCTTTCGCATGCATCGGAACTGATGCCATTAATAGATAGATTGCTTTCTGAAAACAAGTTAAACCCAACAAACTTAGATGCGGTTTCAATTAGCTCGGGACCAGGTTCTTACACGGGCTTGCGAATAGGTGTTAGCACAGCAAAGGGATTGGCCTATGCTCTCAATATTCCACTAATTGCTGTTGGTTCGCTTCAAGCAGCCGCTATTGGAATTGTTTCGTCGGGGCTTGCTGGAGAAAACGACCTTATTGTTCCTATGATCGATGCTCGGCGCATGGAAGTATTTGTAGCAGTTTACAACGGCAAGTCCGAAGAAATTGTGCCTTCACATCCCCTTATTGTTGATATCAATACTTTCGACGAATGGTCGGCGAAGCGTATTGTTTTGGGGGGCTCGGGAGCTGCAAAACTGAAATCGCTATTTACGGATAATTCAAATATTGTTTTTATCGATAGCAATGTTCATTGTGCGAAGTATGCCGCTAAAATTGCCTTCGAACAATTCGAAAAGAAACAATTTGAGAATACAGCCTATTTTGAACCTTTGTATGGAAAAGAGTTTGTTGCTGGGGCTCCAAAAGTAAAAGGCCTACGATAGTAAGCGAATAGACTATCATTTTTT
>DYON01000290.1 GCA_020720525.1 Acetofilamentum sp. | reverse complement strand
GTGAATCGCATCGTTAAATTCGTGGACAATTGAAATTATTCAATTAAGCCGTTGGTCATCAAATCAATAATCTAATATTGAATATACACTTCGAGGAGTTCGGCTCCTTCGGTTGAGGTGAAGTGCATTTCGTCTATCATGGCAGGAACAAGCAAGCATTCGCCCATTTGAAGCGTTTCTTCGGTGTCGTTGAAGTTGAATTTTGAAGTTCCTTTCACATTGAGCAAAACAACAAACGAATCGAGTGCTATATAGTCGCGTTTGAGCTTGGTATTAGCTGGAATATGAATGCGATTGGTTACAAATTGACTACAAGTAACAAGGTTATCGACATATTCGCCCGATTTCAGAGGAGCTGTTTTGCCATCCGAAACATCGTTGTAATTCAATGCATCGAGCCCATCGGCAATGTGAATCTCTCGCGATTTGCCTTCGGCATCGGTTCTATCCCAATCGTAGAGCCGATAAGTAAAATTGCTGGCTTGCTGAATTTCTATCACCGTAATCTCTGGTCCAATGGCATGAATTTTTCCGGCAGGTGTAAAATAGACATCGCCCACTTCGGGATTTATTTTATTCAGAAGCGAAACAATGCTTCCACTTTTCAATGCTTTTTCGACCTGACTTTTGTCGGTCATTCGGCTAAAACCATTCAGAATTGCTGCGTCGGAACTTGCGCCAAGCACATACCACATTTCGGTTTTGCCAAAAGGAACGCCATGTTTTTTTAGCGCAAGTTGATTGTTGGGATGCACCTGAACCGAAAGCCAATCGGTTGTGTCGAGTATTTTGAAAAGCAACGGGAAATTGTCGCCATATTCAACATATACTTTTTCGCCCACCAAATCCTCCATATACACTTCTACAAGCTCGTTTATTTCGTTGCCTGCCAAAAATCCATTCATCACAACACTTTGTTCCGACTCCACTCCCGAAAGCAACCATACTTCTCCACAATTGGGCGCTTTGTTTTGTTCGAAAGCCTTGTATTTGCAAATATGATGCCCACCCCAGGGTTTCTCGAAAAAACGAGGTTCGAATTTAAGTGGATACAATTCGTTTGTCATAGCTAAAAGAATATTTTATCAGAAATCACCGTCTGAATTCTGTCGGATCAATAAAGAGAATTGAGATTAATAAATATTGGGAAAAAAGATACCCAATTTGCCAAGTTGCTCGTCGAGAAAAGCTTTGGCAGCAGGAATATCGCTATCGGCTGGAGCCCAGTCGGCGAAAATCTTGTCGCTATCGGGGTGATAAGGTCCATCTTTCACTTCGAGAGCCACAGAACTCACTTTAAGAGCAATAACGGTATGCCAAATTGCTGAGTCGATTTCTACGGCGAAGTTTCCCGTGTCTTGGCTGAGAATAAAATGGTCGGCAATGGAACCATCGTCGTTGAATTCGAGAACAAGAAATTCGCCACGAACAACAGCAAAAAGCTCGCGTTTGTGGGGTTTTTCGTGTTTATGAGGACGAATATAGGTGCCTGGTTCCATAGCATTCATGAATCGTTGAAGCTGATCGTCATCCGATTTGTGAATGTTGAGATTCATACGTTTGCGCTCCGAAGCCTTGGCTTTTTGCGACAAATCGTTGATCATTTTTATTTCAATCTTATACATAGTTTCGAAATTATCGAATAAAGGTACAAAAAATATTCTAATTCCGAACATTTAGCTAAATAGAATCATCGGCAATACAGTAAAACATTTCTGCGAATGAGTGGAGGGCAGCAGGTAACAAAGCATACAAAATCAACTGCCTAACGGTAGTAATTTAAAGGGAAATATTTTATTTTCCCTACCTTCGCAAAAACTTTTCACCATGTCTAAAGTAAATCTATCTGTACCAAAAGGCACCCGCGATTTCACGCCCCAGCAAATGGCTAAAAGAAATTATATTTTCAATACTATTCGTTCCGTTTTTCAACTTCATGGTTTTCAGCCAATCGAAACTCCTTCGATGGAGCAACTTTCTATGTTGCTCGGAAAATATGGCGAAGAAGGCGATCGTCTCATCTTCAAAGTGCTTAACTCTGGCGATTTCATGAGCTCAGTTCCTGAAAACAAGGAACATTCATCCAACGAGGTTATTAAGCATATTTCTGAAAAAGGTCTCCGTTACGATCTCACTGTGCCATTTGCTCGTTTTGTGGTCATGAATCAAAACGAACTCACTTTTCCCTTCCGCAGATACCAAATGCAACCAGTTTGGCGGGCCGATAGACCCCAAAAAGGTCGTTACCGCGAATTCTATCAATGCGATGTGGATGTTATTGGCACACGAAGTCTTACCGAAGAGGCTGGATTAATCGAAATTCTTGATGCTGCTTTTGGTAAATTGGGAATCAATGTCGTTATAAAAATAAATAACCGCAAAATTTTGCAGGGAATTGTCGATGCTTTGAATGTGGGTAATCGTTTTACCGAATTCACCATTGCTCTCGACAAACTCGACAAAACGGGTTGGGACGGTGTTAGCAAGGATTTGATCGACAGGGGTTTCCCCGCTGACGTCCCTTCAAAATTGACTCAAATAATGAAGCCAACCAATAGTCGCAAAGAGTTGTTCGAGCAGTTGAAATATCATCTCAAGTCAGAAGCTGGAGTAAAAGGTATTGCTGAATTGGAAGAACTTTTTAGCTACACTGATGTGCTTGGAATTGAGTCGGAAATCAAATTTGATGTCAGTCTTGCGCGTGGGCTCAATTACTACACTGGAGCTATATTCGAGGTGGTTGCAAAAGATGTTGCTATGGGTAGTATCAGCGGAGGTGGTCGCTACGACGATCTTACAGGCATATTTGGGCTTCCCGATGTGTCGGGGGTTGGCGTTTCGTTTGGAGCCGACCGTATTTACGACGTTATGTCGGAGCTCAACCTATTTCCTGAAAACATCAACCGATCGGCCGATATTTTACTGATTAATTTTAGCGACGAATCGGCAAAAGATTTAATGCTTATGGCTCGAAATCTGCGCAAAAACGACATTTCGGCTGTTGTATATCCCGAGGCAGCCAAAATGAAAAAGCAATTTTCGTTTGCCGACGATTATGCATTTCAGTATGTTTTGATTCAAGGTCCCGACGAAAAAACTTCGGGCATGATTACCCTAAAGCAAATGAGCAGTGGAAAACAGGTACAGATAACCGAAAAAAACCTCTCCGAAATCAATCAGAAAGGTCTTTTATTATTGTTTCAATAATTCTATTGAATTA
>DYON01000289.1 GCA_020720525.1 Acetofilamentum sp. | reverse complement strand
TCGAAACACCTGTAGTTCCTGTTCCTCCAGTTCAAGAAACTCCAGTTGTACCAGAACCTATTGCACCTCCAGTGCAAGAAGTTGCACCACCGGTTGTACCCGTTCCTCCAGTTGCACAAACTGTAATTCCACCAGCTCCACAAGCACAGCCTATTGGCAATCAGCAAGCATCACCAAAGAAAAAAAGCAAAGCATGGTTGGTGATTTTGCTGTTGGTTCTTGGAATTATAATAGTTGGTGGTGGCGTTGGAGCATTCCTTATTTACAATGGCACAATTCCACGCGACAAGGTTGAATTTATTCCAGAACAAATTCTCGAACAAATTTCGCCCAAGCCAGCTCCAGTTGTTAGTGCACCTTCGAAAGCTTTTTATGTAACTTATTCTTTCACGCTAATTGATAATAAAAAAGTGGCAATCGTTTCGTCGGTTATGGCGCCATCTTTTCCAGAACGTTCGAATGTAGAAGGAGCCGAATCGGCCTTTCTCGAATTTGCACGTATCAATTACAGCAAAGACTATTTCAAATTCACGTCCAACATGAAAACGAAAAAGTTCGACAACAAAGAAAAAGCACTTGATGAGCGCGAAAACATCAAAAACGACTTTAAGAAAAAAGGCTATGAACTTCGCCTGATGGAAGTTCAGTACTCTGTAAAATAAAACACAAAATGGCGTTTAATCTTAAAAACAGGAATTTTCTGAAACTGCTCGATTTCACCCCACAGGAAATCAAATTTTTGCTTCAGCTTTCGGCTGACTTGAAAAAAGCCAAGTATGCTGGTACCGAAACCCAGATGCTGAAAGGCAAAAACATTGTTTTGCTGTTCGAAAAAGACAGTACCCGCACCCGTTGTGCTTTCGAAGTTGCAGCTCTCGATCAGGGCGCACATGTAACTTATCTCGGACCTGCCGGCTCGCAAATGGGCAAAAAGGAATCGATGAAAGATACAGCACGCGTTTTGGGTCGCATGTACGACGGTATCGAATACCGCGGCTATGCGCAAATGATTGTTGAAACTCTCGGACAGTATGCTGGTGTTCCTGTTTGGAACGGTCTTACCACCGAATTTCATCCAACTCAAATTCTTGCCGATTTCCTCACCATGATGGAACACAGCGACAAACCGCTGAGTCAAGTTGCATTTTGCTACATGGGCGATGCCAAAAACAACATGGGCAATTCACTCATGGTTGGTGCAGCCAAAATGGGCATGGATTTCCGCGCTTGTGCTCCAAAAAGCATCTGGCCCGAAGAGAGCTTAGTTGCTCAATGTCGCGAGATTGCCAAAGAAACAGGTGCTAAAATCACCTTGACCGAAAGCGTCGAAGAAGGCGTTAAGGGTTGCGATTTTCTCTATACCGACGTTTGGGTAAGCATGGGCGAACCAGCCGAAGTATGGGCCGAGCGCATCAATTTGCTGAAACCTTATCAGGTAAACAAACGCGCCATGGAACTCACTGGCAATCCGAAAGTGAAATTCATGCATTGTTTGCCCGCATTCCACAACCGCGAAACCGCAGTTGGCGAAGACATCTACAAACAATTTGGAATTGAATCGATGGAAGTGTCCGAAGAAGTATTCGAATCGGGTGCATCAATCGTGTTCGACGAAGCCGAAAACCGCCTTCACACTATCAAAGCTGTGATGGTTGCTACTTTGGCATAGTCCTTTTCCTCATCGTATCTCCTCTCCTAAATACAAACAGCACAATTGTTCATTGTCATCCTGCATAGATGCTGAAACCAGTTCAGCATGACAATGCAGGATGACTGTCTCGTCTATCCTTGCAGTCATTCTGAATTTATTTCAGAATATATCGAACGACCTTCCTTGCAGTCATTCTGAATTTATTTCAGAATCTCTCCTACTGCAAGGAAGATTTTTTGAATGAAACCACCAAACGATAATTACATAGAAAGTTTCACCACGAATAAGTATTCCAATTCGTGGCATTGTATTTCAGGCTTGCTTGAAATTCAATGAATTCGCATTAATAAACAGAGGATAATTCGTTTTTAATTGGTGAACCGAACCGCCAAAGGCGGTGAGCTCATGAACACCTTTGAAATTTAATTATACCTGGTGAATAATTCGTGGTGAAAAAAGTTGTGTATTTCTCTTTACCCACATAAATTTAGTATAGAGCCAAAAGTAATAATTCTTTGAAAACATTTTGTCGCAAAGTGCTAATATGCTGTATATTGCATTTTATATTTGTATCAATTCAGCAATTTTTACAAAAAATAAAACGTATTCTCGTGGGATGCCTTATATTTGTGTCACGATTTCGGAGGAGATGATGCAAATTGATGAAAATGGTCCTGATGGAATTTGATTTTTACTTTGAATCAGATTTTCATTAAAAGGCATTTTGGAATAAAATAAACTGATTCGAAAGGAACAATTATTCCGACTCCCATAGAATGAAGCTGTCAGTAAACACGCGAAAACCAACTTAAAAAAATAAAAATGGAACAAAACACAAACCCTACACCTCAACAACCTCAAAAAGCAGAAGGTTTTGACGTAAACAAGATTCCCAAAGCCAATCTAATCCATGCAGGAATTGCAGCTGCTGGTGCTATTGGAGTAATCCTGCCATGGTATATTGCCAGAAGAGGTGGTAGCGATGGTTTAAATGGATTTCATCCTTGGTTTGGATATTTGGTTTTCATCGCATTTCTATTAATTGTTTTTATGGATATTTTTCACCTCTCACTTAATATGGAAGAAAAGGTGAAAAAACAAATTTTAAAGTTCAGTGGTTACGCAGTAATGGCGTTAATGATCTACACTTTAATTAACTTCGAAACTTCTGGATTCGAATATAAAAGAGCAACCGTTACCTCAAATATTGCCGCTCGAGGAATTGGTATGTATCTTAGTCTTATAGCTGCCCTTGTAATTCAATTAATTGACAATAAGGTCATCAAGCTAAAGTCGTAAGTTTCCACATCGCCAATTTGTAAATTGAAGGAGAGATGCAAAAACAGGTATCTCTCCTTTCGCTTTAATATGTAGCTATTGGCAATTGAACCGATTGAAATATCTACAGAAGCCTTCGAAATCCGATGGTTTTTTGTTGCCATAACATCTTCTTTTCAACAATAAGAGTAATAGATATATTTGTGTGTATTGCTTACGATTAAAAATTCGGCAGCAATTATTATCTTTACTCAAATTTTCCACCATGCAAAAAACATCGATCCTGTTTTTCG
>DYON01000013.1 GCA_020720525.1 Acetofilamentum sp. | reverse complement strand
ATTTTTTAAGGAAAATCCATTACAGTTTAAACGTAAAGTTTTAAATTTGCATCAACGTAAGCAAGAAAAAAAACAACAACCTTGTGAAACTTGACATATCTTCTATCCCCACCCTCGTTTTAGCACATTCGCTATAATATGCGGTGGAAGAATTGTCTTGGCAGGAAATTCGTTAATTCGTGGCAAAAAAATCTATCTGCAATTGTACGCAACAACCTATCTGGTTTATCTGTGGAGAGTCAATTTCTAAAAAATCATTAGGTTTGCAAATAAATCTGACCGAATGAAAGACCTGTTTTTCCATTCTTCTATGGAAATTGGCTCTTGGGACATTGTTCTAAGGCTGTTTTTGAGCTTTGTTGCCGGTTTTATTATCGGTATTGAGCGCGGAAGGCACAAACAAATTCTAAGTTTGCGTCCGCATATTCTTATTGCGCTGGGTTCAACGCTGGTGATGCTCATTTCCATTTATTTGCCTCAGCAATTTGGGTTCGACAAAAACTACGATCCTAGTCGAATTGCCGCGCAAGTGGTTTCTGGAATTGGTTTTCTCGGAGCTGGAGCCATTATTAAAATGGGCGTTAATGTAAAAGGACTTACCACAGCTACAACCATTTGGGTAGCTGCTGCCATAGGCTTAGCCATTGGTGCTGGCTTCTATTTTGCGGCAATGGTTTCGGTTGTTATTATTTTGTTGGTGCTCATTCTGATTGACCAACTCGAAAAAAGCATCTTTCGCGAAAGCCTCTACAAAGTGATTCATATTTCGTATTTGGGCCTCGACGATAAAAAAGAAGTTGTGGTTGAAATGCTCAAACAAAACCATGTGCGAATGATCACCATCAATGTTGAAAAAGATTTCGAGAAAAAGCTTTCCACCATTCATTTTCATGTTCATATAGCCATGCATGCCGACACCGAATTGCTTTGTGCTCAAATAGCTGCATTGTTCGATGCCGATCAAATTCGATATGTGCAGTTTCAAACCATGGAGTAAAAATATGCATTCAATACGCGAAAATTTCTCAATTGGAAATGGCTCATCGAGTAGCCACACCGGATACGGTTACAGAAGTATTCAAAGGAGTATCTACCTGGCAGCCAATTTAAAGTAAGTTAAGTAATTGTTAAAAAATACCGGTATGAAAATTTCCTTTTTGATTGTTGTTTTGTTTGTGGTTGCAAATTTGTCGGCACAGGTTGTTCAAATACCCATTGGACAAGCGTCTTCGCCAGCCGATTCGCCCATCAAGCTCGAACTTATTGCCCGTATTCAAAACAACAATTACTCTCCTAAATCGCCAGTCGATTTTGTAAACAAGCATATCAACAGTCCAAAATCGGCCAATATTCTCGACGACAGAAACAAGTTCTACATTCACAGTCTCGAAGGATGCGAAACGTTGGTTCTGAGCCACGATTCTTTCAAATTGCTGAAAGTAATTCGCCACAGTTTTGCGGCCAAAGATGCTGGCTTGTTTCTCGAAAACACAGCTTTGGGCTATTCGTTTGCCTATAAAGGAAATCCCAATATTTTTAGTGGTAAGCCAGTTGAATCGTGTTTTACTCACAACAAAAAGTTTTTGTGGGTGAGCTATTATCGCCGTTCATTCGATGCGAATGCCATTCAACCGTCGGCAGTTGCCATTATCGATACCGAATGCGACAGCATTGTGCGCGTAATTCCAACAGGTCCACTGCCCAAAATGGTTGCTGCATCGCCCGATGGAAAATATTTAGCTATCACACATTGGGGCGATAATACCGTTGCCATTGTTGATATTTCGTCCGAAAATCCTTCCGAATTTCATTATGTGAAGCATTTCACGGTTGAATATAGGCTTCCACTCAACAATATGGACAATTCGCCCATCAATCGCGACTCGGAATGTGGTTTTTGTTTGCGCGGAACGGTGTTTACACCCGATAGCAAGTATTTGCTTGTTGGACGCATGGGGGGCGGAGGAATAGCTTTTTTTTCGATGGACAGTATGAAATATATGGGAACTTTATGGGGAATGAAAACCAACGTGCGGCATTTGCTCATTCACGAAGATAATTTGTATTTGTCGGCCAACAAACCCGGTTTTGTGCAGAAAGCACCCATCGATACCTTGGTGAAAATGATTGAAGCAGGGCAAAAAACATTTGATAGCTGGAAAGGCGTGTATGTTGGACTGGGTGCAAGAACCATCGATATAACACCCGACGGAAAGTATTTGTTTGCTGCCGTCAACAACGAGAGTAAAATTGTGGTGGTGAGAGCTTCGGATATGAAAGTGGTTGCAAGTACTCCTGCCGATTCTTATCCTGTTGGTCTTGCTGTTTCGAACGATGGGAAGAAAATCATCGTCACATCACAGGGCAGACCAGGTGGTGGCGGAAATTCGGTGATGATTTTCTCTGTTGCCTACTAACGCCAAGTTGGTGAAGTGTGCTTGTTGCGGATAATGTAATTTTTGTTGATAGGCATGGTGGTGCGTTTCAACTTCTTTTGGTAATGACTGCGGTATCCCAATGCAGTATTCTTACGTTTTACATAGCGCTTGTAGTTGCGAAATTGACTCGATGAGCATGAGCTCAGAGCAATGGCTCCAACGAAAACCACGATTAAAAGCAGATATCGGTTAAAAGTTCTTTTCATGCAGCATGAAAATTTTTGTGTAAAACTATACCTTTTTTTTTGATTGAGCAAGAAAAACAATTTTTTATACGCAAAAAAACAAATTTTGATACATCAAAAATCATTTTTTATGAAAATAAAATTTTGTACAATTTAATTATACCGCAAATTGAGGACTGAAAGCTATCTGTGAATCTTATGAATTTTCGCTGTTGAAAAAAAATAAAAAAAAAGTCGAACAGAATTTGTGTGGTTGGTTTTTTTGCACTTACTTTGCCCCGAGTTTGGTTCTTCGGAGGCATTTCGCCAAAGAAGCTAAGAGGGAACCGAGTGCGAATCTCGGACAGTACCCGCTGCTGTAAGTCCTTTTAATTGGATACGGCTATTCCCCTGCCACTGTCGGCCTTAGGCTGACGGGAAGGCGCCGTAGTCCAGGACAAGTCAGAAGACCTGCCAGGCGTTTTTTCACGAACTTTCGGGCGTAAGGTTCTTGGACTATTGTTTCATTCTTAATGCTTTTTGCTTTATGAATCATTTTTTTTCGAAGACGCTATTGTGGCTGGCTATGGCTTTGCCTTTTCAAACGATGGCACAATTTAACATGAACGACATTACTTTTTGGATTGGCTCCGGATCGCATTCGGCTGCTTTGGTAATCGACTTCAACGACGCAACCAATCCGCAATGCTTCGCTTGGGGCTATCGATTCGATGACCCTGCAACTACTGCCGAAGACATGATTAAAGCCATCGACTCGGTCGATAATGCTTTGCAAGTGTCGTTTTCAGGCGGATTTTTGTCCGACATTGTTTATTTGTCGCATTCTGGAATCGGAGGAAATCCTGACTATTTCGCATCTTTTTCCGGCAATGGAGACTCTACCAACTGGTCTATGAATGCGGGAACTTCCGAATTGATGACCGATTCGGTCTGGTTTGGCCTTTCCTACACTCCGTGGGACACTTCTAATAATCCAATTTATAAGCCCGGATTGCCTGTGGCTGCAAGCCCGGTAAATGGAATTACTTCTTTCGAAAATGCTCATTATTTGCTTTGGCCCAATCCGGTGGCTTCGGGTAATAATGTGGTTGCCAATTTCGATTTCGAATCGGCCAATGTTTATGATTCGTTTGGACGATTGGTGCTCACAACCACCGAAAACCGAAATCGGACCATTGAGCTTTCTGGTTTGCTCAATGCTTGCTACAATATTGTTTTTCTAACCAACGAAGGAAATCGGATTCAGCAAACTATTGTAGTTCAATGAGACTGATTGTAATCATTCTATTATTTACTGCGTATATGAGTGGCTATGCGCAGTATCCTCCTGCTGCAGGAATGCCTGGCTCAACGGCTATTGCTTTCGATAGCTCTTGCTTTGTGGCTTGGGCTTCGTCGGTTTCGATTACACGCGGTTTTATTAATATTTCCGACACAACGGCAACCGATTTAGGCTCCAATCGTGCTTCGTATGGGTTGGATATCGACGCAACTGGAATTGCCGACAATTTGGTGGTAAGCCTTGGCGATTCGGGCTATGCCGATTTATATTTTTCTATTCCCATTGCCGATGGCGCGGGTTTCGATTTCGCCATTTTTGAGAATTCGTTCAGCGACACTTTTTTTGAATTGGCTTTTGTTGAAGTGAGTTCCGATGGAATAAATTTTTATCGATTTCCGGCCTTCTCGCTCACCGATACGTTGGCTCAAACTGGTTCTTTTGGAAATACCAACCCAGAACAAGTTCACAACCTAGCTGGAAAATACCGTCAGTATTATGGAACGCCGTTCGATTTGAGCGACATTGCCGATTCGCCATTGTTGCGAAAGGATTCGGTAACGGTAATCAGAATTGTTGATGTAATCGGGACTATCGACCCACAATTTGCTCAGCGCGATTACGAAGGTCGAATCATCAACGATCCATTTCCAACCGCTTTTGCTTCGGGTGGTTTCGACCTCGATGCGGTTGGTGCTATTCACGATCGCAGCAACACTTCGATGTCCGAATTGCAAAGTACAATTCAAGTGTTTCCTAATCCGGTTAGCAGCGTCCTTCATTGGACTGGCAGCGACGAAGTACGAATTTTTTCTGCCGATGGACAAACCATTTTTGTGGGAACAGCAAATGAAAATTCTTTCGACTTTTCGGAAATGGTTCCTGGTTTGTACTTTCTTAAAGCATCGAATAGAGCAACTGCAACAAAAATTGTGGTAAACAGATGAAAAAGATGTTTCGCAGCATATTGATTTTGTTTTTTTTATTGCCGACAATGGTTTTTTCGCAGGCAATCAACGATACCATTTTGCTCAAACCCATCGAAATAAGCACATCGGGTTCCGATTTGTTTTTTATGGACCCCATTTCTGCTAACATTCTGCAAGCCGACCGCAATATGGCTGTCGATCAGGTTTTGTCGCACTACACCACTATTTTTATAAAATCGTACGCACCCGGTGGGATGAGTACCATCTCGCATCATGGTTTTGGTGCATCGCAAACATTGTTGTGCTGGAATGGTTTTGTTCTCAATCAGCCAACACTTGGGCTACCATCGTTCAGCGGATTGAATACTTCGGACGATATGTCGATCGCCATTTTGTCGGGTTCGGTTGCTGCAGCCGATTTTGCTGGTGGACTTGCATCGGTAATTCGTTTGCGCAATATGGCGCCATCCGATACCAATACGCATTTTGGGTTGATGTTGCATGGTGGTAGCTTTTCGTCGGAAGGATTGGTGCTGAATGCAGGTTTTGGCGTTGGAAAAGCGTTGATACGAACAGAATTATCACTCAATAGAGCCGAAAACAACTATATTTTTACCAACAATTCAACTGCCGCCGAACCCACCGACTGGCCCTTGCAAAATCGCATCAATTCGGGCTATTCCGATGTCTCGTTCCGAAGCACCGTTTTATTTCCCGTTGGCAAGCGACGCATTGAAGTTTCGCTGTGGGCAGCAAGTCAGAAAAACGATGTGGCTGCACCTTTGCTAAGTCAGCAAATTGCTGGAAACGAAAGCCAGCAATCGCGTTTTGTTAGATTTTCGTCGTTGATTCCGTTGAAAATAGGTGGAAAAACGATTGTGAATGCTCGTTTGTTTTTGAGTGCCGACACTTTTTTGTACGAAAACAAACAACTTTCCATTAGCGATGGTACTGCTACTCAAGTACTTGCAGCTCAACTTGAAGCACGGTCGGTAGTGGCGAAAAACAGCAGTTTGCATTTGCAATATTATCCCGAAATGATTCGAGTGGTTTCCGATAATTATGTGGATCTGGTACATGTAACCGATCAGCGATTCAAAGCATTGTGGTCGCAAAGGAGCAAATTGGGGCGCTTCGATTTGTGGTCGCATGCTGTAAGCCGAAATGTGGCAAATGTGTTTTTGCTTCCTGGATTTGCTTGGTATGCGCCAACCGATAGTATTCCTGTGAAAATACGACTTGGAATTGCTCGAAATATGCGCCAACCAAGCATGAACGATTTGTATTGGGCAACTGGGGGAAACCGCAATTTATTGCCCGAAGAAGCATGGATGACCGATTTAACATTTGCTTTTCAACCGCTGAAAAAACATCGTTTCGACGTGAGCGCAAGGTTAATTCCTTTTGCAGCTCAAACCCAAAATCTGATTCGCTGGATTCCAGATACGTTAACTTCGATTTGGCATGCCAATAATGTTTCTGAATCGCGACAATATGGAGTTGAGTTTTTTGTTGATGGAAAATATTCAGTAGGGTCGTTCAATTTTTTTTCATCGCTGAATCTCTCGCGGGTTTTTGCCTACGATTTGTCGGGCGAAGAAAAAAAGTTTCTCACCTATGTGCCCGATAAAACATTGAATTGGAGTCTGAAGATTGGACGTGGTTCTTTGTCGGCTGGCTATGCTTTTCATTGCACTGGCCAACGCTACACCGATTTCGACAATCTGCGTTACATGCCCGAAATTTTTCTGCACGATGTATGGATGGCTGTTGAAAAGAAAATGGGCAAACAAACGGTTTTGTTGTCGTTGCAAATCAACAATATTCTCAATGCCGATTATCAATATGTAGCTTGGTATCCGATGCCACGCCGCCATTTTCGTTTCACTTTGAGCTGGAGGTTCGATGGATAGCAAAGAGAAAAAACGTATGCGATATTCTATGGTCCACCGCGAGGTGGATATAGAATCGTCGCATGATAGCGAAGTTTTGCAGCATTATGTTATAAAGCGAAATGAAAAAGGCAGCTGTGCTTTGATACAAAAAATTCAACGCTTGATTCTCTCTTTTATGGCGTTGAATTTTTCAATACTGATGTTAGTGATATCTGCAGTTACCACGCGATACAATCGTGCGGTAACTTTTATGTCTTCAAATTCGCAATTATTCCCGACCAGCGTCATTCTGAATTTATTTCAGAATCTGCTGGGCGTCATAAATTTATATTTTCACGTTTTCGTAATGCAATTTGCTGCCATAATTCGCATGTCTCTCTTTTTTGTCGAAATAAAAAGAAGGCTGTCTTCAAATTTACAATTTGCTGTTTTGAGTGCTTATGTGTTGTTATTGCTCACTCTCACCTCGTGCACCAACGACGATTTTGGCGAAGTGAATACCGAAACAACCACTTCATCTGTTTTCACGAATGGTGCGTGGGTTGTAAATGAAGGTTTATTCAACTCGGGTGGAGGAGACCTTTCGTGGATCGATTTCGAAACCAACACCATTAGCAACAATGTTTTCAGAGCTGTAAATGGTTATCCGCCTGGCGATGTCCCATTTTTTATGGCTTTCAATAGCAACCACATATTGCTTTCAATCAACAATTCCAGCAAATTGTATGTGCTCGATAAAGATTTAACGGTTACAGCTGTCATTGATGGAATTGCTTCGCCGCGCGAAATATGTTTTGGAGCCGGAAACAAAGCTTATGTGTCGTCGCTTTACAAACCCTATGTGTATGTGGTCGATGCTGCTCAGGCAAAACTGGTCGATAGTATTTATACCGAACGTCCGTCCGAAAATCTGCTTTTGAGTTCGGGAAAACTTTGGGCCACCAATTGGTCGAAGCTTACTTCAACTTTCAGCAACAATGCAGTTTTGATTATCGACACAGCCAGCAATCTGCTTTCCGATTCTATTATGGTGGGTGTTGAACCCAACAGCATGGGTGTTGATGAATTTGGCTTGGTGTGGGTTTTGTGCAGTGGAGGCTACGACCATTCCGAAGCAGCCCGTTTTTGTGTGATTGATCCAGCTTCGCAAACTGTTACTCGTCAGCTTGTTTTTCAACAGCCAAACGATTATCCCAGTACGATGGTTTTTAATGCCAACGCCGATTCGCTCTATTTCATCAATCAGCATATCTACAAAATGGGCGTTATGGATGCTTTTGTGTCAACCAACATTTGGGCAAATGGTACTGGAAAAACATTTTATCGTCTGTCTATGAATCCTACCGACAACTCACTGTGGGCTACCGATGCAGGCGATTACATTCATGCAGGCCAAGTGCAGCATTATTCTGCCAATGGCGCTCTTCAACAGACTTTCGATGCTGGAATTATTCCGGGGTATATTGTGTTTCGGTGAGATTGTGGAAAGAGCAACGCTTTTTGCTTTAATGAATTAGGATCTAGCAAATGCAAGTAAAGGAAAATAATTGCCCTTGTCTGCTTCTTTAATTGCAATTATATAATTGCTACGTGTTTTTCCTGCATGTATTAATCCTTCTGTTCCCCATGTGAAAACAGGTTTGTTGAATATTTTTTCAATGATTAAATCCGCAAAAAGCCGACTATGCCTTCCATTGCCATTTGGGAAACAATGAATCGCCACTAATCGATGTTTAAATCTTATCGCGATTTCATCGTGAGAAAAAGTGCTGTTTTCAATCCAATATAGAGTGTCGTCCAAAAGCCCTTTTAGTGCAACGGGGATTTGCCATTTATCAACTCCAATGTTTTTGTTGGATTTCCTAAATTTCCCTGCCCATTTCCAAACATGACCATACATTTTCTTATGCAATTTTTTTACGAACTGCTCTGTGAAAACAGTTTCAGTTTTGAATGATCGACCAGCAATCCATTGCATTGCATCTTCAATGTTTTGTTGTTCAAATTCGTCTAATTCAGAACGGGTTGTGATCGTTTCTATCAACAATCCCTCTTTTTCTTCTTCATCAAGTAGGTGTTTGCCCATCGACATATTCAAAATTTAATCCCATAACGATTTAGGTATTTCCTTTTTCAACTCAACGGTTCTGTCCTTAATTGCTTTTTTAATTCTTTCCTCGGAATTTTTTTGATTTTCCAATTTCATTGAATTGGAAGTTCTTAATACAATTTGCGTTGCCAGCTCCTTGGCTTTTCGCTCAATCAAATTGTCTAGTGAGCCATCTAAAGGAACGAAACCATAAACCAACTTCATATTCAGTGCTTCAGCCGCGTCTGAAAGTGATTTAATTGTTATGGCTCCTTCTTTTTCTCTTTGTTCTAATTCTTGGGCACTTTGCTTAGAAATTTTTAATTGTTTTGCCATTTGCTGAAGCGATATACCTAAAGCCAATCGGGTTGCTCTTACCCAGCCAGTTGGCGGCGATACAAGAGTAGTGAGCTTCGAAAAGTGCTTCATTTTGCTCTCCAATTGCTCAATTTGTAATGTCTTTTTGTTCATTTTGTAAGTTTTTAGCCTGTCAAATAGAATGCAAATGTAAGGTTATTACCTGACATAACAAAATAAATAGTAAGGTTATTGCCTGACATAAACAAATAAAATGTAAGGTTATTGCCTGACAAATAGTTGTAGTCCGTTCAAACAATTCTTAAAAATGCTTTGATGATTGAATACACTGTGTCCAACTCATCCTTACTAACACAATACGGTGGCAAAACATACAGTGTATTGCCCAGCGGACGTAATAAAATGCCGTTTTCGGGGAAAAAAGTCAGGATTTTTTGACGCAGTGAGTTGAGATAACCTGTTTGCTCGTTCGAAACAATATCGAAGGCTAAAATGGTTCCTTGATGGCGAATGTTGGCAATTTTGTGGTTGTTGGCAAGTTTTTGGGCGGCTTCTGCTTGCCATTGGCTGAGAGCTTCAACGTGCTCCATGGTCTTTTCCGTTTCAAAAAGATCGAGACTGGCCAGCGCAGCAGTGCACGACAGCGGATTGGCGGTGAACGAATGACCATGATACAAAACCGTTTCGCCTGAAGCATTGAATGCGTTGAAAATGAATTCTTTGGCTGCTGTTACGCCCAGCGGCATCACACCACCGGTGATGGCTTTCGACAGACATATAATGTCGGGAACATCGGCGCAATGATCCGAAGCAAACATTTTTCCTGTGCGACCAAATCCAGTCATCACTTCGTCGGCAATGGTGAGCATTTGGTGTTTGCGGGCAATGCCCAGCATGGTTTCCATCACTTCGGGCGAATACATCAGCATGCCGCCAGCGCCTTGAATCAATGGTTCGTAAATGAATACGCCGCCAGCAGCTTCTTGGCAACAGGCTTCGAAGCGTTCCAGCTTTTCGGGCGTGTTTGGCACAGGCGCATGAATGGACTTAAACATGTGTTCGCTGAACCAGTGATTGAACATGCCAGGTTGACCAGCCGACATGGCGCCAAATGTATCGCCATGATAGGCATTTTCGAGTGCCAGCACTTTCACCTCGGCTTTGCCCTGCATTTTTAGAAACTGAATGCCCATTTTCAAAGCCACTTCAACGGCGGTGGAGCCATTGTCGCTAAAAAAAATTCGTCGAGGTGCTCCAGGCAATATTGTTTGCAATCGTTCGGCAAGTTCGGCAGCTGGCTGATGGGTGTAACCAGCAAAAATCACATGTTCGAGCTTCAAAAATTGCTCATACACTTTGCGAGCAATGTAGGGATGCGCATGTCCGTGAATGTTGACCCACCACGACGAAATAGCGTCGATGAGTTCGTGGCCGTCTTCGTCGGTAACGCGGGCGCCTTGCCCCGAAACAATTACGCGCAGCAGGTCGTTGTCGCCCGGCACTGCAAACGGATGCCAAATGTGATTGATATCGCTCGATTTTGTGCTCATTCGAAATAATTTTGGGTGCTTGGCAATTATTGTTTCAGAAATTCATATTCGTAAACTTTTGGTTCTATCTTTTTTGCAAGCTGTCTTAGTTTTTCTCTCAAGTCGTCAATAAGGAGCATATAGGTAGCGTCTGAGCTTTTATTATTCATTTTTCCTGTTTCATTTCTGCCTTGAAAATACTCTCTAATATCGTAAAGTGAAGCGTTAACATTGCAGCCGGGTTGCTTATGATAATACAGCCAAAGTTCGCGACCGGCATCAAAAACAGCAGTGGCTTCGAGTGAGAATGTTAATGGCGAGTTATTATATGATACTTCGGGCTCAAATATTATGCTTAAGGTAATGCCCGATTTGCCCGATGGCTTATGTTTTCCCTTAATGAAGTTGCTCATAAAGTTGCTTTCAAATTTCTCTCTTGCATTTACTTCCTGTTCTGTAAATGGGATCCAATGGTTTGTGCCAAATTGTGATTGAATATTGTTTTTAAATAAAGTAAAAGTTAAGCAGTCGTTTTGAAATTCATTATCCTTGTTCCATTTTTTATTTGGATAAAGAAATTGGTCACGGTCGTTGAGCCAAGTTTGTGCAATGCAATGCCGCACTGCATAATATATTGAAGCTTGTATTAAATTTTTAGAAGTTATTAGAAATTGACCAGCCTCTTTATTATAAACCATATTCTGATGGACAATCGCAATCATATTCTGATTTTGAAAATCATTTCCCTTAAATGGAAATTTACCAATTATTCCGTTGTCTTTTTTATCAGCTCGATAAGGTTTAATCCAATCATTGATATATTGGCTATTTATATAAGCCACAATAGTTTTATTACCTATAATCAAACCATTTTTATCAAATATATCAGCAACAATAGCATTAAATCTTTCTTTTAGTTTCGTTTTCCAAATGAAAAAACCTATTGGAAACTTCCCATTTACATTGTCGAATGTGTCAGCAGGGACTAAAAATAACTTTTCAAGTTTGGCAAAAAAAACATCTCTAAAATCAATAAAATGCTGCCCTTGCAATATTTTTAATGTTGAAAACTCAGCTAAAATGCAATCAGGAATTTCAATATGAACTCGTATGAAAAACTGAGCAAAAAGTTCAGCATTTCCTTGCCCCAATATCTTTGCGTATTTTTTATTGATTAAAGACTGTTCTACTCCACTTTTACCTTTTTTCCCGTCTAATGTCTTTTTGTCGCTAGCTTCCGCATACGGCGGATTAATGTACATCACAAGTTTCTTTCGCTTTTCGGGATCATTAATGATGTTTTGAAGGGGCAACGGAAGTTTTGAAAACTCATCATTCAGAAAATCAAACTGAAAAACATGATCATCGAGCAAATTTGCACCATTTTTTATCCGGTCGTGCATCACTTCAACATCTTGTTTGTCGAGTGTTGATGCCCAAATATTGTATTTATTTGTAAGACCGTTTAATAGGTTTCCTGTTCCGGCGGCACAATCCCAAATATAATAATCGTCTTGCCAATCTTCGCCTAATACATCGGTTAAGTATTTTTGAGAAAGTTCAACCCAAATTTGAGGTGTAAAAAAACTACCTTTTCTTTCCCTTACATCTTGCGGAACAAGTAAATCGCGCCGTTCTACAATATAATTCCAATATTCTTCTTTGGGCGGACGTTCGTAGCGATTCCAGAATTGTGTGTGCGCTTTTTGTGAATCATTGAATTCAACCGTACTCGACGTTAATGCCCCATACTCATCTTTGAAGCGGTTGAACTCGTATCTAGTGGCTTTTAAAACAACAAACAGATTGTCTTTTAAGGTATTGTTTTCTTCCGACAATAAATCGGCTAAATAAAAGTCCCCATCAATAATTCCGTTTTTTCTAGCAGCGTCCCAGTTTACAGCAATGGTTGATTTCACTTCCCCGAGCCATTTATTATAAATGACCATGAAGTTGTTCTTGTCAATTCTCGTTTTTGAAAGTCCAAATTTACCAACTACAAAATTGATTTTAATAAATTTCTTAAGTTCTCTATCGTCATTTTCGTAATTGAATAAGAGTGCTTTTTGGTCGATGGTTGATTTTACTTTTTCACGTACAGTCTTAAATTCTTTTGTGTCGTAATCCGATGGAGTAATATTCCAATTGAAATCGTTTTGGTAAAAAACATCGTGAATCTCACTGTATGGGATAAAAGCGATTTTTTCGCCATCAAAAGCTCCGAGCATGGGTGGCGGTAAGAACTTGTCGAAAGTACGTGCTTTCCCTATAGTTAGTATCAGCTGAACAATAGAATTGTAAATATCCGATGATCCTCTTTTTGCTTCGGACCAAAGCAACGATTCCTGCTCAAATAGTTCAGTTTGACTTTGATGCATGGTTACACAAAAATCGACATTCCCAATTATTTTAGTGCAATCGTAAATCCAAAAATAGTCTTTAGCTACTTTGTTTTTGAGTTCTTCTTCTTTAATATTCGAATATTTCATTATCGCTTTTCCCCTTTCGACTTAGTTTTTTGTTCGTCAAAATGTCATTTCCTTGCAAAAAACAACAATACATCTTGTTTTGAATGAATGATTATAATTTAATCACCTCCTTCATAAACAAAAATACAAATTTTTCAACAAGCCTCAGAAAAGAAATTTGCAACATGCATTTTTGCATATTGGGGCTTATTCACTAGCTGATTTCAAGCAACACCACGAAGTAGTAATGAAGGTAAATGCAACTTTTTTATTTCTGTAAATTATCGGCTAAATGATTGACAGCGTAAACTGGCAAAATACTTACCTGGTCTATTTTTGAGAAATTTTCAAGAGATATTCTAAAGCCCTGCTTTAGTTTCTTTTCCTTTAAGAACAAATATAAACTTTGCATACTTCCTTTTGTTCCAGCTTTAACTTCAACAGGTACAATAACGTTGTTGAACTGACACACATAATCTACTTCGGCCTGGCTGTTTTTTGCGTCGCGTTGCCAATAGAATAAATCGGCCTTTTGATAGCAGCTTTCGGCTTTTAACAGTTCGAGGCCTACATACAGTTCGGTAATATGACCTTTGTTGATAACATTGAAATCGTCGCTTATTAATAAATCTGCGATATTTAGTCGTAAAATTCGTTGAAATATTCCGGTATCAAAAATCAAGTATTTTGTTTTTTTGGGATTTATTTCAGCACCCAGAGGAATACCATTTGCCGCGCTATGAGTTACCCCATAAACCAATCCAGCCATTTTCAAGAGCTCAATGGCTTCTTTAATTTGTAAATTGCTTAAGGTGGCATTATGATATGAGTAGCTGAATTTTGTTGCCACCTGCTGGGCAATGGCATTAAAGACCTCTGTCAATCTTGCACCAGCGACACTTGTTTTATATTTGGCAAAATCGGCTTGTACCGATATTACTAAATCATTTATAACTGGTTGAACCTCCAATAAGTCTTTTCCGTTCACGTATGCACTTACAACTTCGGGCATACCTCCAATAATGAGGAATTTTTTATACAGATTAATTGACTTTTGATGGATAAGTTCTGATAATGGTTTGGAAACGGTAGCCTTGTCCAATTGCTCAAGCAATAAATACTCTCCATGAGCCATTAAAAATTCTCGAAAAGAAAGTGGGTACATATACATCGAACGAACCCGACCAACACCAAAGGAAGGAATGTCGGCCATTACAAACTCCAATAAGGAACCAGCTGCTATAACATGTAATTCTGGCATTTTTTCGTAAAAATACCTGAGCATGCTAATAGCAGGAATACAAGATTGAATTTCATCCAAAAACAGCAAGGTTTCACCTTCAATAATTGGTGTGTTGGTTAATACCGAAAGTTGTTCGCAAACTTCAAATACGGATAAGTTCTTTTCGAAAATGGCGGAAAATGCTGGCTGCTCATCAAAGTTTATTTCTACAAAATGGGTGAAATTGTCTGCTAGTTTTTTAACGGTTGAAGTTTTGCCCACCTGACGTGCACCACGCAACATTAGTGGTTTTCTTTTTTTGGCTAATTTCCAATTGGCCAATTCTTCATCAATTGTTCGTTTTAGATACATCTCTGTATGATTTTATTAAAATCCAAATCAATAATTCACTGCAAATGTAAAAATTCCAAACCAATAAATGATAAAAAATGCGAAAAATCCAAATCAATAATGGATGCAAAATGCAAAAAATCCAAATCAATCCTTTGTTCTATGTAAAAATGATTGTCAAATAGCCCCAAAATTCCCAATCATTTCATCCACTTTCTCAGCAGATATTTCCGTCATCTCAGGAATGCGCAGCAAAATGGGTGATTTGCTTATGTTGCAAATGATTTTTTCGTTTCCGAGCAGATCGTTGCCGTTGAAAACCAGCCCCGCAAGCGGAATGTGGTGGCTGCGGCAATAGTCGATGCTCAGCAATGTGTGGTTGATGCTGCCTAAATAGTGGCGCGACACCAAAACGACTGGAATTTGCCATTGCTGCAGCAGGTCGCCGAAGGTGAAACCATCGCTGGAGATGGGAACCATGAGACCGCCGGCGCCTTCGATAATTAAATTGTTGTTGGTTTTTGGTATTAAAAGCTTCGTTGGATCGATAACGATATTTCCTTTTTCGGCAGCTGCATGTGGGCTCAGAGGCTCGCGCAGCAGATAGGTTTCGGGGAAAATATGTGTTTGGCCGCCAGTGAGTTTTCGCAGCTCGTCCGAGTCGGTTCCTTCGATGCTGCCACTTTGAACGGGTTTCCAATAATCGGCTTTCAGAGCGCGGCACAATATGGCTGAGGCAAGGGTTTTTCCAACACCAGTTCCAATTCCTGTAACGAAAAATATCTTGTGTTTGCCCAACAACTCCTCAGTGAAACTCATATTGTTTTAAGTTTATAAGTGCATAATTCAATCACCGGACACTTGTCGCAGAGCGGTTTTCGTGCTTTGCACACGTAGCGACCATGCAATATGAGCCAATGGTGCAGATTGTGAAGTGTTTCGGGTGGAGCAATTTCAACCAGCTTGCGTTCTACTGCCAAAGGTGTTTTGGCTCCTGGCACCAATCCTAGGCGAACCGAAACACGCTGCACATGAGTATCGACCGCTAATACATTTTGTCGAAAAAGCACCGAGGCCAACACGTGAGCTGTTTTCCGACCAACACCAGGCAATTCTTGCATTTGCTCGGGATCTTCGGGCAATTTTCCCTTGAATCGTTCGAGTAAGGTGGTGCCCATGTTTTTTAGGTTTTTCGCCTTGTTGTTCGGATAGGAGCACGATCTTATTTTTTCAAAAATGGCGGCTTCGGTAGCGTCTGCCAACGTTTCTGGAGTAGGGAAGGCTTTGTAGAAATCGGGAGTGATTTTGTTTACGCGCACATCGGTGCATTGAGCACTAAGAATCACAGCCACAATAAGCTGATATGGATTGTCGAAATGCAACTCAGTCTCGGGAATGGGATTGGTTTTGTCAAAAATCTGAATAATGTTTGCAAGCCTCTGCTTTCGGTTCATGTGATTTATTATTTTTCCTTTTTTTTATGTGTTTTCATATCGGCGAGCGTGTGTTTTTTTAAATATTCGACCAACTCGTCGGTTAATTTGTGAAAAATACCACCCATAATGCATTTATCGAACGGGCAAATTGTTTTATCGAACGGACAAACTTTCATGTTAATTTTACCTTCAATCGATTCGAAAATATCGAGCAGCGTGATGTCTTTAGATTCTTTTGCCAAAGAAAATCCACCTGCAGGTCCACGCACCGACGATACAAAATCGGCTTTAACTAGGTTTTGCATCACTTTAGCAATATGATTTTTGCTAGAGCCAGTTTTTTCGGCTATCATATTCACATTCATAAAGTTGTTGCCGCTGTTCGAAATTAGCACCAATGCATGAATTCCAATGCTTGCGGCTTCCGATATTTGAATAGGCTTCGACATAAGACACTATTAGTTAATAATTAATTTAGGTACAAAAATACTTGATTTTATTGTAATGGTCAAAATAGATTTTCATAACCGCTATTGTGGCTGCAAATTTTGCTGGTTATTTCAATTGCAAAAAGGGATAAGATTCGGATTCTCAGCGAAAAAATCGGATTCTTTAGTGGTTGGTAAAAAATTGTGTTTACAAAAGAAATTTAGACAGTAATCATGAATTTGAGATCAGGCGTTTCTCGAAAAATTGTTACTTTTGCAATAAAAAATGAAAAATGTTGATGAAATGGGTTTGAATACCCAATTGGTTCATGCTGGCGATTTCGAAGATGCTTTTGGTAGTGCAGTTACACCTATTTACCAAACTTCTACTTTTTCTTTCCGCAATGCAGCTCATGGAGCCGATTTATTTGCAGGTCGCGAAAAAGGTTTTATCTATTCCAGAATTGGAAATCCCACCATTGGTGCTTTAGAAGATAAACTTGCCGTGATGGAAAGTGGTTTTGGTGCTATAGCTTGCAGTTCGGGTATGGGTGCGGTTTCTACCGTTTATCTTGCATTATTGTCGAAAGGCGATCATATTATCAGTTCCAGTGCTGTTTATGGACCAAGTCGCAACATCATGGAAAATCATTTTGTGCGTTGGGGAGTCGAAAGCAGCTATATCGATACCAGCGACCTCAATCTTATTCGCGAATCGATTCGTCCAAACACAAAAGTGCTTTATATCGAATCGCCAGCAAATCCTACCATGTCGATTACCGACATCAAAGCTGCATCTGAGCTTGCTCATCAGCATGGAATTATAGTGGTTGTCGATAATACTTTCAGCAGTCCAATTCTTCAAAAACCACTCGATTTGGGCGCAGATGTTTCTTTGCATTCACTCACCAAATATATTAATGGTCATGCCGATATTGTTGGTGGAGCTGTAATTGCCAAGACAGAAGAAATGTATAAAAAGCTTCGCACCATTATGGTTGGCTTTGGCTTCAATATGGATCCTCATCAGGCATATCTTGTAATTCGCGGAGCAAAAACACTTGCATTGCGTGTGGAACGTGCTCAGCAAAATGCAATGAAGGTTGCCGAATTTCTCGAAGCACATCCCAAAATTGCATGGGTTAAATATCCTGGTTTAAAGTCGCATCCACAATACGAAATGGCTCAACAGCAAATGAAAGGTCCCGGAAGCATGATTAGCTTCGAGATGAAAGGTGGATACGAAGCAGGAATTGAGCTTATGAACAATGTTCATCTTGTTATGCTTGCTGTGTCGCTTGGTGGAGTTGAAAGTCTTATTCAGCATCCAGCCTCGATGACACATGCTGGTGTTTCGGACGAAGGAAAGAAAGCCGCTTTCATAACCGAGGGTCTTGTAAGAGTATCGGTTGGTATCGAAGATGTAGAAGATGTTATCAACGATTTGAAACACGCTCTCGAACAAGTATAAAATGAAATGAAAAAGACCATCGCTGCTGTCCTGTTTCTTTTTGTTTGGACTGTTAGTGTCAGTTCGCAGAAAGTTGCTGTGGTTCTCAGTGGCGGTGGTTCTAAAGGCACGGCTCATATTGGTGTTCTTAGAGCGCTCGAAGAAAATCAAATTCCAATCGATTATATTACAGGTACTTCCATTGGAGCAATCATTGGTGGTTTGTATGCTAGTGGCTGGACAACCGACGAAATGGAAACACTTGTAACCTCGCCCCAATTTCTTCAATGGGCCAGTGGAACCATCGACGATAAATATGTGTATTATTTCAAGCAGCCCGATCCCGAAGCATCTTGGGCGTCGTTTCGATTCACTACCGATAGTGTTTGGAAGTTCGATATGCCCACCAATATAGTGAGTTCGGGTCAGATGGACTTTATTTTCATGGAGATTTTTTCGCAATCCAATGCTTTATGCAAAGGTAATTTCGATTCATTGTTTGTTCCTTTTAGATGTGTTGGCGCAAATATTACCGATTCTAGGTCCGAAGTTTTCAGGAGTGGTGATCTTACTCAATCGGTTAGGGCATCGATGACTTATCCGTTTTATTTCAAACCCATCACTATAGATGGAAAGATGTATATGGATGGAGGTATGTTCAATAATTTTCCTGCCGATGTTGCATTGAACCATTTCGATCCCGACATTATAATAGGCTCGAAGGTGGCGTCTGAAAATTCAGAGCCCAATCCCGACGATATTTTGTCGCAGCTCGAAAACATTTTCATGACAGGTACAACCTACTATTTGCCTTGCAACAGCAGTGTGCTCATTGAGCCCATTTTGCCAACCACAAACGTCATCGATTTTTCGTCGGCAAAAGAATTTATTGCTTTAGGCTACGAAGCTGCAATGCTTCAAATTCCTTCTATTAGAAGATTTGTAACCGATAGTGTTTCGCTCGACTCTATTCAACGAAAACGCGAAGCTTTTGTCAATCGAAAACCGCCACTGGTGTTCGATAAGGTGTATGTAGAAGGCGTAAACAAAATGCAGAAACATTATGTGCTGAATTATTTTGAGAAAAAGGACACAGTAGGTATGGAGCGCACTCGCACCGACTATTTTCGTTTACTTACCGACCATGCTATACGAACTATTTATCCAATGGCGGTTTTCAACGATTCATCAAAGTTGTTTGCGCTCTATCTCGATGTAAAAAAAGAATCTAATCTGATATTGAGCTTTGGTGGTTTGGTATCGTCGAATCCGGTGAATGAAGCATTTGTGGAAATAAGTTATAAATACCTTCAAC
>DYON01000288.1 GCA_020720525.1 Acetofilamentum sp. | reverse complement strand
GACGATGAAATGTCGGGAAGCCAACAATCTTTTAGCATCCGCAGCGTAGCGAAGAATTTTGTCATCAAAATGGTTGCGTGGTCAATGCGGCAGAAAGAAAAATTGCTGTCGTTCATCAAATTTGACGCATTTGATAAAAATAGATTGCTTTCAAAGGCTTATTGTACTATTTTTGTCAACAAAAATAGTATGAGCAGTTCAAAACCGATAAATCAGAAAGTGATTTTCGCACTCGTAACCACTCTTTTCTTTTTGTGGGGCTTTATCACTTGCATGAACGATATTCTGATACCCTATTTGAAGAAAGTATTTGAACTCAACTATGCACAAGCCATGATGGTGCAGTTTGCCTTTTTCGGAGCTTATTTTGTTGGCTCAGTACTGTATTTTTTAATTTCAACTGTTTTTGGCGACCCAATAAACCGTATGGGATACCGAAATGGCATTGTGCTTGGCCTGCTTATTTCGGCAGTAGCTTGTGTAATGTTCTATCCAGCAGCCGATATTCAATCGTACGAATTATTTCTAACTGCTTTGTTTGTACTTGGATTGGGTTTCACTATTTTGCAAATTGCTGCTAATCCGTTTGTTGCTATTTTAGGCAAACCCGAAACCGCTTCGAGTCGATTAAACCTGTCGCAAGGATTCAATTCGTTCGGCACAACCATTGCTCCCATTGTTGGAGGTTATCTTGTATTCAATCTTTTTGCTGGTTGGGGAACTCCCCTACTCAATCTGGAAGGCAATCCTGTCCTCACCGAAGGTGGAACAACTGTGTCGGCATCGAGCGTACAGATTCCCTACCTCATCTTTGCAGGTGTTTTTGCTTTGATGGCTCTCGTTTTTGTTTTCACCAAATTGCCGCATATCGACAATATTGAAGAACCTGGAAAAGGCGCCGGAGCATTCAAATATCCGCACTTGGTTTTGGGAATTGTAGCCATCTTTATGTATGTTGGCTCCGAAGTTGCCATTGGCTCTACCATTATCAACTACATCAACGAATTATTGGGCTACGCCGAAATGGAGGCAAAACTGTTTCTCGCTTTTTATTGGGGCGGAGCCATGATTGGTCGGTTCATAGGCGCTATATCGCTCAACGAAATGCCTTCGGGAATTAAAAAGTATCTGTGGATGGCTGTAGCTGCAATGGCAGGATACCTTGTAATTTATTCTGCCGGATACATCGAAAGTGGTCTCGACGTCAACCGCGTGTTGTGGTTTTTAGAGCTGATTGCTGTAAACTTTGGAGCATTCCTGCTTGGACGTTCAAAACCAGCACGCACACTCGGAATTTTCAGTATTTTTGTAATTGGCCTACTGTGTGCTACCGTTTTCAGCTCTGGCGAATTTGCTCTTTGGGCTGTAATTGGCATCGGACTTTTCAATTCCATTATGTGGTCCAACATTTTCACCCTTGCTATTGCTGGTCTTGGGAAACACACAAGTCAAGGTTCATCGCTTTTGGTAATGGCAATTTTGGGTGGAGCACTCATTCCACCATTTATGGGATTAATAGCCGACGAAGTAGGTTTACAAATGTCGTATTTGATACTCATTCT
Source organism: Acetofilamentum sp. (assembly GCA_020720525.1). Taxonomy (GTDB): domain Bacteria; phylum Bacteroidota; class Bacteroidia; order Bacteroidales; family DTU049; genus GWF2-43-63. Next base: position 1,684 of record DYON01000288.1, on the reverse strand, counting down.
ACCTTACGCCTATCTTGCATTTTACGGATTTAAAGGATTTAAACAACGCACCATATGAACAACAACGAAGCTGTATGCGGCATCGATATTGGAGGAACCAATACTACCATTGGACTTGTAAAAGCCAATGGACAAATCGTTCTGAAAAAAAATATTTTCACCACAGGTCATCTCACGGCTCAGGAATATGTATCGGCACTTGCCGAAGTGGTGCGCGACCTCATTAAAGAATCGGGATATTCCGTTACTGGCATTGGCATTGGCGCTCCCAATGGAAATTTTTACAATGGTACCATCGAATTTGCGCCCAATTTGCCATGGAAAGGCGTGATTCCTTTTGTTGAGTTGATGATTTCTCATTTTCCCGACACCGAAGTGGTGCTCACCAACGATGCCAACGCTGCTGCATGGGGCGAAAAAGTGTACGGATCGGCAAGAATCGAAAACGACTTCATCATGATTACGCTTGGAACAGGCGTTGGGAGCGGGATTGTGGTAGCTGGCAAAATGGTGTATGGTCACGACGGTTTTGCTGGCGAAATTGGGCACACCATCGTCGATCCAAACGGCCGATTGTGCGGTTGTGGTCGGAGGGGCTGCCTCGAAACTTACACTTCGGCTTCGGGAATTGTAAAAACCGCAATCGAACTGATGGAAAGCCGAAAACTCACATCGATTCTCGACAATATTTCGCCCGATAAACTCAGCGCCGAACTTATTGCAAAAGCGGCATTGCAAGGCGATACTATTGCACTTGAGGTATTCGACAAAACAGCTTATTATCTTGCATGGAAGTTGGCCGATGCCGTTGCACATACCAGTCCGTCGGTAATTTACATTTTTGGCGGTGTGGCCAAAGCTGGCGACATTCTGATGTTGCCTCTTCGAAAATATTTCAACGATTTCCTTCTTCAAATCTACAAAAACAAAGTTCAATTGCGTCTTTCGTCGCTTCCCGACAACGATGCAGCAATACTTGGCGCTGCTGCGCTTGTGCAGCAATAATTCAATTAAAAATGAGAAAATTCTTTTGGGGAAATTTCAGGAATTTCGAAAATAGAGTTAAAAACGAAACAATAAAGAATGTCATCCTGAGTGTCCGCCTACTGGCGGATGTATCGAAGGATGCATATTCTTTTCAATTATAATAATTAAACAAATAGTCTCTATGCGAATAATCACAACATCTTTATTGATTCTGTTTTTCTCCGCTGTTATGGCCCAACAAGACTACACCCGTTTTGTGAATCCATTTATTGGCACCGGTGGCCACGGACACACATATCCCGGAGCAGTATATCCGTTTGGAATGATGCAACTTAGCCCCGACACTCGCCTCGATGGATGGGATGGTTGCGGCGGATATCATTACAGCGACTCGGTTTTATACGGATTTTCGCACACTCACCTAAGTGGTACTGGCGTCTCCGATTACGGCGATTTGCTTATCAAACCATTCAGCGATGCAGCAGTTGAGCCATACGCAACATTAACCAAAATTCATACAACCTCGAAGTTTTCGCATCGCGACGAATATGCATCGCCTGGTTACTATTCGGTGCATCTGCCAGCCGACAACATTCAGGCATCGCTCACCACAACAGCTCGTTGCGGCATGCATTTTTATACTTTCGGCAACGAGAGCCGCAACAAAATTCTAATCGACCTCAATCATCGCGACGAA
>DYON01000287.1 GCA_020720525.1 Acetofilamentum sp. | reverse complement strand
AACCCAAATCGAAAAGGAATTTATTCCAAAAACGAGAATAAATCAAATGCCCTGTAGCGTGTTCAGTACCACCAATGTACAAATCCACATCTTGCCAATAGTCGTTTGCCTCTTTTGAAACCAACGCCTCCGAATTGTGTGGGTCCATAAAACGATGAAAGTAAGCCGATGAACCTGCAAAACCCGGCATAGTGCTCAACTCAAAGGGAAAACCATCGGCAGTATGCCAATTTTCGGCTCTACCTAGTGGTGGTTCACCTGTTTCGGTGGGCAAAAACTTATCTATCTCTGGTAATTCAAGCGGAAGTTTGTCCAATTCCAATACATAAGGCAAATTGTCTTTGAAATAAACCGGAAAAGGTTCGCCCCAATAACGTTGACGGCTAAAGATTGCATCGCGCAAACGGTAATTGGTCTTTCCGGTGCCTATGTTTCGTTTTTCAATCTCCGAAATCATAAACTCAATAGCGTCTTTCACTTCCATGCCATTGATGAGGTCGGAATTCATCATTTTGCCTTCTTTAGCATCTTGCGATTCTTTCGAAACATCAGAACCTTCTATTACAGGAATTATTTGTAAGTTAAATTTCTTAGCAAAACCATAATCTCTCGAATCGTGAGCCGGCACTGCCATAATAGCACCCGTTCCGTAACCCGAAAGTACATAATCGGAAATCCAGATAGGTATTTGAGTGCCTGTGAATGGATTAACACCATAAGCACCTGTAAATGCACCGCTTACTGTTTTAGTGTCGCTCATGCGTTCACGTTCGGTACGTTTGGCGGTTAGTTCGAGGTAAGCCTCTATTTCGGTTTGTTGTTCTTTGGTAGTCAATTCTTTCACTAGTTCACTTTCGGGAGCAAGCACCATAAAGGTAGCACCGTAAATAGTATCGGGGCGTGTGGTAAACACTTCTATTTGAAGCTCTTTTCCGGCAACACCAAAAAATACTTGTGCCCCTTTGCTTTTTCCAATCCAGTTGCGCTGCATATCTTTGAGCGATTCAGTCCAATCGACTTTATCCAAACCCGAAAGTAAACGCTCGGCATACGCCGAAACACGAAGCGACCATTGACGCATTGTTTTTTGCTCCACCGGATAGCCTCCACGAAGCGAAAGACCGTCCTTCACCTCATCATTAGCCAAAACAGTGCCTAACTTAGGACACCAATTTACTTTGCTGTCAGCCAAATAAGCAATTCGGTAATCGAGCAGAATTTGTTGTTGCTCGTTGTGGCTCATGGCTTTCCAGTCGGCAGCCGAAAATACTTGGTTTGAACTATTTGCAGCATGAATTGTTTGGTTTCCCGAAGCCTCAAAAGCTTCAATTAGTTCGGCAATAGGTCGAGCTTGTTGGGTATCGTTGCAATAGTAATGCTCAAACATTTGGGTAAAAGCCCATTGTGTCCATTTGTAATAGTCGGCATCGGAAGTAAACAACTCACGGTTCCAATCGTAAGAAAACCCAATCTTTTGAAGCTGTTCGCGATAGCGAGCGGCATTGGTGGCAGTAGTTTTGGCAGGGTGCTGTCCGGTTTGAATAGCATATTGCTCAGCTGGCAAACCAAACGCATCGTAACCCATGGGGTGCAACACGTTAAAGCCCTTATTGCGCATGTAGCGACTATAAATATCCGATGCAATATAACCCAGCGGATGCCCTACGTGCAAACCTGCGCCCGATGGATAAGGAAACATATCCAAAACATAAAACTTAGACTTTGTTTTGTCTATTTCGGTTTTAAAGGTTTGGTTTTCTGACCAATACTTTTGCCATTTCTGTTCTATTTCAGTGAAATTATATTGCATTTTGTATTCTTTATTTATGTTTTTAGTAGTTCTGAATTGATTTGTATTTTTTTCAAACTGCAAAAATAGAGTTTTTTTTTGAATTTGAAAAATATGTTCTTAGGTTCTTTTTTTACTTTCAGCAACATTATAACTTCATTGACTAATCGTGCTTATTCAAACCCAAAGCCGATAGCAACTTATTCATTTAAACGTTCAATTTCACTTCTTGAAAGCCCTGTTTCTTGCATTATTTCTTCAATAGAATCGCCCAGTTTTAGCATTTTCAAAGCTAGTTTTATGCTTTTAGCTTTCTCTTTTGCCAAAGCTTCTTCCTTTTGTCGACGTTCTTCTTCCTTTTGTCGACGTTCTTCTTCCAACTGTGGTCTTAATTCTTGTTCTAGTTTTTTTATGCCATCGTAAACGGCGCTTTCTATTTCGTTGGTGCGAATGCGTTGTTCTTTGATGAAGTTGTCGTATTTTTCTTTTTCTATGCCTTCCAGATTATCTATTCTGAGTTTTTCTTTTGCCGATTGAAGTCCTTTGGCACGGAACTCGTCTTTTATTTCGCTGTTTTTGAGGAAATAAATCCACTCATCGAGCGTGTCTTTGGCTACATCGTCAAAGTTGTTGGTTTTGATGATGTAGTAGTTTGCGTACAAATCGGAAACTGTTTTGGCTGAATATAACTTCTTTTGCGTTTCACTCAATTGTAGTAGTTCGTTGTCGTGCAGACCTTTGAAGTCGGTTTTACCTATGTAAACGTAATCTTTGCCTTGTCCGAGTTCAAAATAAACAATGTTGATTGAAAAAACACGCTTTACTTGGGCATAATCATCGCCCGAATCGATGTGTTCGGTAATGAGTTTGGCTTGGGCGTAGTTCATGCGATGAAAGTAATCGTGTTCTTTTTCGTTTTGAACTTCGATTAAAATCAGGTCGTCGTTTTCGTCTTTTGCAAGTAAGTCCACACGATTGAATTTGTCGTTTTCGGTATCTTTATTGCCTTCGCTTTCGAGTATTTCTTGTATCTTTACGTCAAACTTGAGCAATTCGCTAAGGAATCCTTCCAAAACATCGAAGTTTGCTTTTTGGCGAAGTAGCCTTTTGATTGCCCAATCGAAACGGATATGTTTTTGTGCTGCCATTTGTTTTGTTTTTGTGCTGCAAAGTTACGAAATAATTGTCAATTGTTAATTGTTAATGATTAGTTTTTATAATTCCCCGCAAGCTTTTGGTATGAGTTTTCGGCTATGCTCATGCCAAAAGGATAATAATCGGCAGTTTGTAAAACCTCGCCATTGTCCTTTAAAACGATACGGTTGTTGTCCGTTCTCATTGATTATATACTCTAATCAGTAAATTTAAGAACTTACTTTTTTAATACTTTTTCAATATCTGATAAGCTGAATCCTGTCTCTTGTGCTATTTCTTCTTTTGTTTTACCAAACTGATGCATCATCTTTACAA
>DYON01000286.1 GCA_020720525.1 Acetofilamentum sp. | reverse complement strand
GATTTAAGGTACTCGACCGTTGATGATTTGCTCATAGGCTTGCTTAGGCGCGCAATTACTAGCTGACGGAAAATAGTATCTTCAATCTGATTAAACCCTGTCAGTTTGAACACATTGTTCAATATCAATTGAGCACCATTGAGTAGAATGTTCTCAATATTGGAAAGCAGGTATTCTATAACCTGCTTTTCTTCAAGGGTTTTGTCATGTATCTCAAAGATATCTTGTTCTCCCAAATAGCTGGAAATCCATTTTTTACCTTGGATGTATAACGATTCTATTTCAGAAGCTTCTATACTCGTTCCAATGGTTTTAACCTCACGGTAATTACCATTGCGCTTTTCAACAACAACAACACTGGTAGTTCCTGACCTGTTTTTCTTCTTACGTATATACATGTGCAAATTTAAAACTAAAATCGACGTGCGTCACCAAAATGGTGGCGCAAAAATTATATATATTTGTTTATCTGTTATTTTAAAAAGTATTGCTTTAAGAGTGTCGAAGTCAGGAATAAAGTGTTAACTTTGCACTCCAATCGGGATGTAGCGCAGTTGGTAGCGTACTTCGTTCGGGACGAAGAGGCCGCTGGTTCGAGTCCAGTCATCCCGACTTTTTTGCCACTTTAGCTCAGTTGGTAGAGCAGCTCACTCGTAATGAGCAGGTCGTGAGTTCGAGTCTCATGAGTGGCTCAACATGAATTTGTTGACCTGTGTGACAATATTTCATGATAGATTTAGCGCAAATGAGACGAGAAGTTCATCACGCTTCGGCGTGAAGTCTCATGAGTGGCTCAACAATGTTGCTAAGGCAACTTTTTTTATCTCGACGAAAAATGGCAATAGAATACATCGACTTAGGAAACATGGAATACCAGCAGGCCTGGAACTATCAGCAGACCCGCATGGACGAGCTCATCGAGCGTCGCAAAACCCCCGATTATCAAAGCAACGACTTTGCAGGTTGGTTTCTGGCTGTCGAACATCCGCATGTGTACACATTGGGCAAAAGTGGCGACGAGCAGAATCTGTTGCTTAATTTTATTCAGCTTCAGGCAAAAAACACTCAGTTTATTCACACCAACCGCGGTGGCGACATCACCTATCATGGACCAGGACAGTTTGTCGGTTACCCAATCATCGACCTCGAAAAGCTAAATCTTTCGGTTCGTCGCTACATCGAGCTGATGGAAGAAGCCATAATTTTGGTGCTGGCCGAATACGGATTTTCAGCTGCGCGCCTCGTAGGCGCCACCGGAGTCTGGCTCGACCCACTTGTTGCTGGCAAAGCCCGTAAAATTTGCGCCATCGGTGTGCGAGTGTCGCGTTTTATCACCATGCATGGATTTGCACTCAATATCAACACCGACCTAAGCTATTTTGGACACATCAACCCTTGTGGTTTCACCGACAAAGCCGTGACTTCGATGCAAAAAGAACTTGGGGCTCCGCAAGACGAAGAAAAAGTAAAAAAGCTTGTGTTTGAAAAGTTTGCTGAACTAATACAGATTTGATTTTCTCAGCCATTTGTAGCAAACGCTAATTTTCATGTAATCCAATTCGATCTGTTAATTACGCATTGTGCGTAACGCAAAGTGCGTAATTTGATATTACTTAAAATGTAGGAACAATTAAGCATTTTATTTCTTCGTTTTTAGCCATTTCCATACAGGGATGGCTTTGATGCCATCAAAATGGTCTTCCTGATCGAAAGTGACAATAACTCCGTTTTTGGTTTTCGTTGCATCCATAGCTGCTTTTAATCCACTCAGTTCTCTTCTCAGATTATCTTCGGTAAGTTGCCAGCAAACCTGAACCGCACCGGTAATCTGGTCGAGTTTCTTGGTAAGAAAATCGCATTCGGTTCTATCGTCGCGGAAATAAAAAACCTCGTTCGAGTTACGCCGAAGATGCAGATAAACTGTGTTTTCGAGCATCCTGCCTAAATCTTCGCTAAAAGAAAGGCTATTGGCACGCACCATCCCAGTGTCGATGGAATACACTTTCTTAGGATTAGCGATTTGCTTTTTTATCGACCGTGAATACATGGGAACAAAGTCGAAAAGATAGCTTTCGGTCAAGTAATCGCAATAATCTATGGTAGTTCGAACCGATTTTATTTCGAGTACTCGCGATATATTATTGTAGCTGATTTCTTTTCCCACGTTGCTCATTAAAAACATGGCCAATCGCAGTATCACATGTTCATTTCTGATGCCGCGACGAACAACAATATCGCGAACAACTATATCTTTGAGCAATGTGCGCAAATACTCTGGATTACCGTCCATTAAAAATTCGGGGAATCCGCCACTGTTCAAATATTCTCGAAACGTAGAGGGTTCTGGCTTTGCTTTCCGAAAGGATAGAAACTCGTTGTAGCTAAATGGAAACAACTCGGCTTGCAAGTAGCGCCCTGTAAGCCTTGTGCCCAGCTCGCGACTGAGCATCGAGGCATTCGAGCCTGTAACAAATACGTGGTAACCTTTGTCGTGCAAAGACCTCACAAACTTCTCCCAACCTTCAATTGCTTGAATTTCGTCAAAAATAATGTATTTTGTTTTGTTTTCTTTCGCAATCTGCTCTATTTTATTGAAATCGGAAAACTCAAATCCTTCAAGACGCGTATCTTCAAAATTCAAGTATAATCGATTGCTTTTTTTGGTCAACGAACTTTGCAATAAAATACTTTTCCCACAACGTCTAACGCCAGCAACCACCACAACTGGCTTGATGCTTAATGGTATTTTCTTTTCCCGAACGATTGACTTGTCGGTAGCAAAAAAAGAGCTATTGTCTTCGATTACAGCCTGTAAATCGGAAAGAGTTTTCATTATTTTTTTTGCAAAGATACATTATTTGTACTTATAATACAAGTTAATTTGTGTTTATAATACAACTTAGTGTGTTTTAGCAATACAAACTATTGTGTATTGGTAATACAAGCAATTTGTTTTTTCAAGAATAAATCAAGTTTATTTTTCGTCATCCACTTCCTCGTAATCGACATCTTCGGCCGAAGTGTAGGTGCGCGTATGCGGCTCCTTTTTTTTGCGAGAAATATTGACAGCGTTTTCTTTTTTGCGTGTTTGCTGTTGTGCCGCGCTAGGATTCATTCGCTCTTGCATTTTTTGAACATAGCGCCGCAACAACCATGGACCTAACCAGCGCCGCATGATGAACGAAAACAACCACAAACTGGCTATAACAATCAGAAACACTTCCATGATGCAAAGATAATGAAATCGGATAAAACAAAATTGGTTTATATTTGCATTAAGCAACTGTGGAAGAGGAAATGTGACT
>DYON01000285.1 GCA_020720525.1 Acetofilamentum sp. | reverse complement strand
GTATCAAAATAATGTGGAAGTGTAATTTCAATATTGCCATTTTCATCACAAATGCTATTACCATTGTAGATGTTCATCATATCTGGACTCTCAACAAAACTATGTATTAGAAATTTATTTTCTGGGTCTAATGGGTGATCTATTTTAAAAGTTCCACTACCTTTTGATAATACCCCTGTGATTATAGCATCTCCATTAACTCCTAATCCAATCCAGCCCCCTTCGCCATAGAGGCCAATTCCATTATTGGAAGCACCCCAAGTAGCTACGTCATCTGCTGTCAAGCTGGTACTTGTGTTTTTTCCATAAACGCCAGCGCCATTTCCTGTCGTTGATTCTCCCATAACTCCAACATTTCCTTGGGCATCAACTGCAACACCTCCACTTACATTAGCATTATAAGTACTATTATTGTGGGCTACTAATCCAAAACCATAAGTTTGGTTGGTCCAACCATACACACCGTTGAACCCTGTTCCCTCAACTCCCCATCCGCCTGTAGTTCTGCTGTTTAGTCCTAAAATTGCCTGACTTCCAGCAGCTGTGCTTGTATTACCACCGTACATACCATAGCCTGCAGCGTTTCCATCAAATATTCCCGATATTCCTGCACTTCCAGCAATATTGCTAGTTGAAACTCCCTGAATAGCATTGTATTGATTTGCTATGTCTGTTATTTCACCATAAATTGCCGATCCTTGAGCTCCTGTATGCGAGATGTAAATTCCAGCCGTTGGTGTTGTTGTGGTACCGTTGGCTACATTAATTAATATAGCATTTGTTGTTGTTGCTGGCGCAACAGCTGCACCAACATTGATTGTGAAGCTCCCAGCATCTGCTGTAATACTTCTTCCCACACCATTTCCTCCACAATCGTAGGCTTCGTCGAGGGTAACACATGTTGGTGCAGCCGAAGCTCCCACTTGAACCCACATGGTGCCATTCCAGTAATAAAAACCAGCAGATAGAGCCCCACCAGTGTTGTAAACGAGCAAACCTGTTGCAGGTGTATTAATGGGCGAAGCTCCATTGGCGGCAGCTAGTAAGGTAACACGAGTCATTAAAAAACCCTTATCGGTGGCAGTCAAATCGAGCAATGCAGAAGCATTGGGCGTTGTAGTACCGATTCCAACATTGTTTTGTGCTTTTGCGTTCAACACCATCAACATGCCAAACATCAAACTGAAAAGAAGAAAATGTTTCATGAGTAATAATTTTTGCGCTAAAGTACTCATTTATTAAGCTCATGTCAACGCACAATTACTTTTTTCATAATTTAGCCGCTTAAAATAGGTTTACAAATGGTTATCAAGTAATCAATTTATCGCAAAATGAAGGGGTTTTTTGAGAATGTTGCTGAATATGTTTCTGATTTACAGGGTTTTCATTGGATGCTGATTGGCTACACAATTATTACCTTGGTGATTGCATTTATTGGCAGTCGAAAACGCAGCACCGAAGATTATCTGATTGCAGGACGCAAGGTTGGATTGATTGGTTTTGTAACATCGGTTGTAGCTTCTTACATTGGCGGTGCAGCTCTTGTTGCTTTTGCGGCTTATGTTTTTCAGTTTGGAGTGTCTGCTTTTGCAGTTTTTATTGGAACTGCTGTGGGTTTTTTTGTATTTATCCCTTATGCTAAAAAACTAAAATTGCAAAGCGATGGCTGCAATTTCTACACGCTCATGGATTGGCTTTACTTCAAATTCGACAAGCGAACTGGTCATTTGGCTTCGGCAATTCTATCCATTGTGTATCTTGGAATGTTGCTCAATCAGTTCATTGCTGGTTCGATGATTTTGGCTGGAATGAGCAATTGGAGCTACGAATCGGCATTGTTGCTTTCGTCGGTAATTATTGCTATTTATCTTACCGCAGGTGGATTTCAGAGTGTAATCCGCACCGATATTTTTCAATATTTGGTTTTAATGGTTATTATGGTTGTGATGTCCAAAGTGATGGTAAGCGGCGACACCAAAATAGCTTCGCAACTCACCAATTTCACAACTGCCGATCCTGCTATGCTGATTGCTTTTCTTGCATTTGGTGTGCTCATTGTGTTTCAGAGTGCCGAATATTGGCAACGTGTTTACGCTGCTAAAAATATGAAAGTTGTTGTTCGCGGCTTTCGTTGGTCGGCGGTTTTAACGCTGATTACTGGCATTGTAATCACCATCATTTCGCTAACAGCGCGCGATTTGGCTCCCGGAATTCAGCCTTCCGAAGCATTTGGTGCTGGGCTTAAGCTAATTCTTCCTGGCTCTATCGTTGCCATGGCCTTGGTGATGGTGTTTGCTGCTATTATGAGTTCGGCCGATACTCAAATCTTCGTTATCTCAACCGCTTTGTCGCTCGATTTGGTAGGTAAAAACACCAAAAAGAAGCTTAGCGACAAACAGTTGCAGAACTTGACTAAATTGTTTGTGTTGGTGCTTATTGCAATAGCAGCGGCATTGGCATATTTTGTGAGAGACCTTATTGAGGTCATTAAGTTCATTACTGGCCTTGGGTTTACCATTATTCCAGCTTGCATTGGTTCGTTCCATTTCAATATTCCACCCAAAGCTGCTTCGGGTAGTTTTATTGCTGGAATTCTATACATTTGTGTTCTCATGATAACGGGTTTAATGATTCCCGAACTTGCAATTGCTTCTATTCTCGTTTCAACTCTATATCTGATTATTGCTACTCAAATTATTAAACATCACCGCAAATGAAGTTGATTTTCTCATTTCTACTTTTTGTTGGATTGCTTGCTAATGCAATGGCTCAAAAAGACACTATTAAAGGTTTGCGGTTTGGCTTTTTGCCTATTGCAACCTACGATAGCGATCTGGGTCTAAAAGCAGGATTGCTTGTTACTGCCTATCAGTTTGGCGATGGAAGTTTGTACCCCGATTATGTTTACAACGCTAGCTACGAAATTAATCGTACAACAAATGGAAGTGGCATCAGTCAGCTGTTTTTCGATAGTGGAACATTGCTTAAAAAAGGTCAGCATCGAATAGTTGCCGATTTTAGCCTTATTCATGAACAATCTGCCGATTTCTACGGCTTTAATGGTGCAGCTTCTCTTTATTTTCCCGATTACGAAAATGAGGAAAGTAGCGATTACATCAGCCGAATGTATTACAATTTCGATCGCAAAATTCTACGAATTACAGCAGATTGGCACGAGAAATTAAATAAGAATTTTGTTTTCCTTGCAGGAATTCACCATTATGGTTTTCGGCAAAGTAGTGTTGATATCAACAAGCTCAACAAGGGAAAAGATGTTGACGATATGTTGCCCGATACTGTTTCGCTGTACAATTATTATATC
>DYON01000284.1 GCA_020720525.1 Acetofilamentum sp. | reverse complement strand
ACCGAAGCGTAAGCTTGTTTAGTAACTTTTTCCAAATCGCTAAGGGCACCTGTAGATACTTTCCCAAAATTGATGTATTCCGAAGCTCTACCACCCATTGCTGCTGTTATTTCGTCGAGAATCTGTTCCCATGTTGTAAGCGAACGTTCCTCGGGCAAATACCATGCAGCACCAAGCGCTTTTCCGCGTGGCACAATGGTAACTTTTACCAACGGATGAGCGTGTTCGAGCAACCAACTCACCGATGCGTGTCCTGCTTCGTGGTATGCAATTGCTTTTTTCTCTGCTTTTGAAATAATTTTATTGCGCTTTTCGAGACCAGCAATAATTCGGTCAACTGCATCGAGAAAATCTTGTTTCCCAATCGATTCTTTTTCGCTACGAGCAGCAATAAGAGCAGCTTCGTTGCATACATTGGCAATATCGGCTCCGCTAAACCCAGGTGTCTGTTTGGCCAAAAAATCTGTTTTTACATCATCGGACAGCTTTAACGGAGCAAGGTGAACACCAAAAATGGCTTCGCGTTCGTTCAGATCGGGAAGTTCAACATAAATCAAACGGTCGAAACGCCCAGCGCGCATCAAAGCTTTGTCGAGAATATCGGCACGGTTGGTTGCTGCTAAAATGATTACTCCAGCATTGGTTCCAAAACCATCCATTTCGGTGAGCAACTGATTCAATGTGTTTTCGCGTTCGTCGTTGGCACCTGTAATATTTGCACGACCACGAGCACGACCAATAGCGTCAATTTCGTCGATAAATACAATACAAGGAGCTTTTTCTTTGGCTTGGCGGAACAAATCGCGCACACGCGACGCACCAACTCCAACAAACATTTCTACAAAGTCGGAACCGCTGATTGAGAAAAATGGAACCTTTGCTTCGCCAGCTACGGCTTTGGCAAGCAATGTTTTTCCAGTACCTGGAGGGCCAACAAGCAAAACGCCTTTGGGAATTTTTCCTCCTAAATTGGTGTATTTTTTAGGACTTTTTAGAAAATCGACCACCTCCATCACTTCAACTTTGGCTTCGTCGAGCCCTGCAACATCTTTGAAATTGATCGATACCTGAGTGTCTTTGTCGAACAATTGCGCTTTCGATTTTCCAACATTAAATATTTGTCCACCGCCACCGCCACGATTCATCATTCGCATAAGGAAAAACCAAAGTGCTACAAAAATGAGAATAGGGAATACCCAGCTTAAAATGCTTTCGCCCCAGTCGGTGCGCTCTTCGGGAACAACTACTATGCGTTTTTCGTTGGACAAACGCTGCTTTTCAACAGTTGTTTTGCCAATAGTATCACGTTCGTAAATACGATCTTGTGCTGCAGTTAGCTGACCTTCGAAACTCTCGGGAGTAAGAAATTTCAAAATATAATGCGGACCAGCATTGTCTTTGTTCTCCAATTCGCGTGCATCTTTAAAACTGCTGTCGGATGCAACGGCCTCGGGTTTGAGAAAAACTTCAGCGTATTTGTTGTTTACCACCACCAGCTTTTCGACAACATGTTTCGACAGCATATCGCTTTCGAATCGTTGCCAAGTGATGTCTTTGGGTTCGCTTTGGTCGTTGAAAAAGTACATGGCAAAAAAAGCAACTGCCATAATGGCATATATCCAATAAAAATTGAATTTACGCTTTTTTCCTTGATTATTGTTTATATTGGGTTTGTCTTGCATACAAATAGTTCGTTAGTAGTTGATTACATATCGGTAACTCGGGCATCGGCCCAAAGCTCCTCCAGTTGGTAAAACTGGCGGCTTTCTTCCATAAATATGTGTGCCACAACATCGCCATAATCGACCAAAATCCATTCGGCATTGGTCATCCCCTCGATGTGGATGGGCTTGTATGGCCCACTACGCCTAAGTTCTTTGATTGTGTTTTCGGCAATACTTTGCGACTGAACTTTTGAGAGTCCATGACAAACTACGAAGTAATCGCAGACATTTTGTCCAGTTCTTCGCATATCGAATACCATAATATCCTGCGCCTTTTTCGATTGCAGTGTTTTGGTGAGCTCGCTAACAAGCGGGTCTTTTGTGGTCTTTCCCATTAATCTTCCTAAATTTGCGCAAAGTTAATCAATTTGCCGGTTATTTCAAGCATGTTGCCCATAAACCAAAAAGAATCAGAAAGATGAATATTATTTATAGCCGTATCGAATCGACCGAATCGACCAATTTGCTTGCAATGGCAAATGCTACCAACGCTCTCGAAAACAGCATTTATGTTTTCAGCGCTGCATTCCAAACTGCAGGACGTGGACAAGGCAATCACAATTGGGAAGCCAGTGCCGGCGAAAATATTCTTGCGAGCTTTTTGGTAAAAAATCCACCAGTTACTGTTGCAAATCAGTTTGCGCTTAGCCATACCATTGCGCTTGCTGCACATGCTTATGTGTCGAAAGAAATACCAAATGCTCAAATTAGTATCAAATGGCCCAACGATATTTATGCCGATGGACGCAAAATAGCTGGAATACTTATCGAAAATGCGATGATGGGGAGCAGTTTGAAAGCTTCGGTAATGGGCATTGGGCTCAATGTGAATCAAAAGTTGTTTCCTGCCAGACTCGAAAATGCTGTTTCGCTTGCAATGCTCGATGGAAAAGAACGCATTGTTGAGGAAGAAATAGAGAAATTGAGTGCCGAATTCGAAACCAAATACGGAATTCTTATGCATGGCCGAGCCGATATGCTTCATCATTTCTACGACAATTATTTGCTGCATAAAGGCAATTTGCAACGATTTTTATTTGATGGAAAGCCAATTGACTGTCGCATATTGGGTACCGACCCCGATGGAAAAATTCAACTCCTTATGCCCGATGGAAGCCAACAAGGCTTTTATCATCATGAAATTGAATGGTTGAAATAGGTGTTGATTGAGGGGAGTATTTTCATCAACAGATTAAGCGGAAAATGATTTCATCAACGCAATAAGCTGATTTACCATGAATTTAGTTATTTTTGCAAATAGACATTTCACAATGAGATATCAAAGTAGTGTACTCATCTTACTTGGTTTCTTTGCAGTCTTTTGTGGTTGTAAACACGAAGCTGTTGTTGTGCCAAAAGCTTCAGTCAGATCTAAAATGGCATTGCAAGAAGTTTTTAGCAATTCAAGAACTGGTCTTCCAATTGAATATGACTTCCATGGAAAGAAAAATCCAGTTTACGTAACAAATAGGAATGGAACTCTTTTATATATAAACAGAGGAAAAGGTTTTCCTACATATGACACAGTTCCATACGGTGAATATTTAGATGTAATTGACACCATAGGCGATTGGTTTGGCGTTGCATATTATGTAAATACTGGTAATTATCAAA
>DYON01000283.1 GCA_020720525.1 Acetofilamentum sp. | reverse complement strand
CGCCTCATCGAGAATTTTCATCATAAGATTGAGTAGGAAAAACAGGTGTTGCATATCCGCAATTCTTTCTTACTTTTGCTACAAATTGGAGAAAAATGGAAGAAGCTCCCGAAACTATTCAGGAAGAAACTGTACAAGCCAGTTCGAAGTTGATTGTTGTTGAAAAAGCTGTTGTTATTCAAGGCGAAAACACCATCCTCGACGATGTGTCGTTTCAGATTGGTACAGGCGAATTTGTGTATTTTCTTGGCCGCACTGGTTCTGGCAAATCGAGTTTGCTCAAAATGTTGTATGCCGACCTTCCTTTCGAAGGCGAAGAATGTATGGTGGCAGGTTTTGATATTAAAAATATTCGTTCGCGCGATATTCCACAACTGCGACGCAAATTGGGAATGGTATTTCAAGATTTTCAGCTTCTGACCGATAGAAGTGTTGCCGAAAATCTCCATTTTGTGTTGGCTGCAACAGGCTGGCGCGACCGTACCCTTATGAGCAATCGCATCGACGAAGTGCTCGAAATTGCGAGTGTTTTGCACAAAAAAGACAAAATGCCTCATCAACTTTCGGGTGGCGAACAGCAGAAAGTGGTTATTGCAAGGGCTTTGCTCAATAATCCCGATTTATTGCTGGTAGATGAACCCACTGGAAACCTCGATCCACAATCGTCCGAAGAGGTACTCAATACGCTTGTTGCTCTTAAAAATTCGGGCAAAACTATTCTTATGGCAACCCACGATATGCTTGTTGTTGAAAAATATCCAGCTCGCACTCTCTGGTTCAACGATGGGCATGTGACCGATAATCAGGGATAAATCTGTGGACAGTGAATTCTTGAAATGATTTTGTCGATAACAGATTACTTTCCAAACACAAACTCAACCAGTTTTTGTGCGTTGTGGTGGTTAGAAAAGCCATTTTCGACCAAGATTTTACGTCGCAAATCGATGGTGGCATCGCTTACTGGCATTTTGGCGAGCTCGGCAATTTGCTTTTTGATTTCATCTGGAGTGTCGGCAATATAGCACAGCTCTTCAACTCCAGTATTGGCAACCATGGGAGTGTTAACCACTAAATGGCGTCCTTGATGCAGAGCCAACAGCAGTTTGAGTTTGATACCTGTTGCTTGGAATGTTGGAAGAATATTGATTTGAGCTTCATTAATTAAGGTTGCAAAATCGTCGGTATCCAAATTGTCGCGTAAGGCAATATGTTTGTGCTTTTTTACAGCTGCACGCAATTCTTTGCTTGGTTTATTGCCTGCAATCACGAGTGGATAATTAATTTCATTGAATATTTCGTTCACCAGAAACAATGCCGCTCGGTTGTTTTCGCTAACATCGAGACTGCCGTGATACAAAGCATATTTGCCCGTTCCAGAGCGAACCTCGATTGATTCGGATGAATGAAATGCACTTATAGTACGAGTGTTTTTGTTGATTGCAGCAAAATGCAATTCGTCGTTTCTCGAAATGGTTACAATTCCATCGGCATGAGCCAGATTTTTCTCGAAACGTTTGAGCTTGCGCGATTCGCTTTGGAAATATAGCATTTTAAGTGGATCGCTTTCGGAGTGAGCCAAACCAAGATAATAATCGTGTTCAATATTATGTGTTCGTACAAAACGCTTTTTGTGACTTAGCGCAGGATGGTTCAGAAGCAAGCACGTGTGGAGTCCTTCGAAAAGGATTGGATAATTATCGGCTGCAAGCCGTTTGAGCAATTCGTCCGACGAGCGCGAAACAACAATAAATGGTTTGCCCGATAAAATATTGGTTTTGTTGTTGTTGCGCGGGTAATAGTAAACATGACTGCAAAGTTCGTTGAGTTTGGCTTCGCGTTTTCGACCTCCATACTGAAAGTTGTGCAGAATTATTTTTATACCCAAATCGTGCAAACAACGCAGTTTGTAAAACACATCTATGGCGCCTCCGTAGTCTGCCGGAAACGGTATATCGAACGAAACGATATGCAAGTATTTATCCGAAGTATTCTTCAAGTTTTTCATACAGTTTCTGCGATTCGTTTTCCCAGCAGAGTTCTTCCGAAGCTTTCGACGCATTTTTCTTCCAAACATTTAATTGAGTTTGGTTCAAAATCATGTTATTTATGTCTAAGGCAATTATTTCGGGCAAATGGTTGCTTGTAATGTTGCCAATTTCGTATTGTTTTACAATTTTTTCCAATTCAGGCAAATTGCTACTCAAAACTGCACAACCAGCATTGATATAATCGAACACTTTGTTGGGAAGGCTGAAGCGATAGTTAATATTGGTGTCTTTGTCGAGTGTGAGCCCAATGTCGGCATTGGCAGTGTATTGAAACAATTCTTCGCGGTCAACAGGAGGAACCAGTATCACTTTTTGTTGCAATTTTTTATCAACAACCATCTTTTCGATTACAGGAAAAACATCGCCACCACCAACAATGAGCAGCAATGCGTTTTCGACATATTGCATGGCTTCAACAGCTTCTTCTATTCCTCGATCGATATTGATACCGCGGCCTTGAACAATTAAAACGGTCTTATTGTCGGGCAAGCCCAATTCGGCGCGCGTTTTCGTTTTTTGCAATCCATTTCGAATAGGCACATTGCGAATTACAAGCACAGGAATTTTGTATTCATCGGCAAACAAACCCGCTATGGAATCGTTTACCGTAATCATAAATGGCAGTTTTGGCACAATGCGCCGTTCGATACGTTTCCATATTTTCTGAACGCGAGGTCTATTAATGAGTTCGGGAACACCAGTGAAATATTCGTGGCTGTCGTAAACCAGTTTTTTGCCTTTTAGTTTCGACGCCAATCGGCAAGCATACAGCGTGTCGAGGTCGTTTGCCCAAATTGCATCGAAACGGGTGAATACCAGACGTAAGAAGAGCCGCATGTTGAAAAAAGCATAAAAAAATGCTCCTTTTTTAAACAACAAATGCATGCGAATGGTTTTGTAGGGTCTTTTGGGCATTGGAAGGCTGTTGGGAAGTTTGCGTCCGATGAGGCAAACGCTATAACCCATTTCGTGCATCAGCATACAAGAGCGATGTACACGTTGGTCGGTGACCAAATCGTTTATAACAGCAGAAATAATTCTCATTTCGAACGACAAAATTAGCCAAAATAATGGAATATTATTTTGCCACTGTAATCTTTGATAAGATTGCTGAAAAGTCGGGGAGCTTCGCATTATTTCATCGTCCGCAATGCAATGGATGACATGGAATCGTTGCGTTGTATTGACTTTGGTGAGGTATAAAGTCTTTTTATCACCCCGACGATTCCATGTGCTTCTTCGAAGCACGCTGAAAAGTCAGGGAGCTTCGCATTATTTCATCGTCCGCAATGCAATGGATGACATGGAATCGTTG
>DYON01000282.1 GCA_020720525.1 Acetofilamentum sp. | reverse complement strand
TTTTGGGGTTTGTCATTTGTTTTTAGGTTGCAAAACGCGTTTTGCTGGTGGTCTCTGGATGACAGCGGTTTGCAGATTTGTGTGGCGTTATACTGAGGTAATATTTGGGTAACGCACGCCAATTATCTCTCGCATAGCTTCTCAAGCCCGAGTTCCAACTATCAACTTGTGTTTTTTGCGCCCATGTTTTTCATTTCAACACTGCTTGCAGAAACTCAAATGCATTAGCTGTAATTATCAAGCAATTTCGGTGTTTAATTCGTTAATTCGTGGTTATTTCAACCGTTTCGTCCATACGGGACGAAGAAGGCAGTTTTTTGCATCAATTTTCGTTTATAATCCCATTTTTCCAAACTCTCAGCCAATCAATTCGTGCTATTTGAGCTTCTGCTTGCAGAAACTCAAATGCATTAGCTGTAATTATCAAGCAATTTCGGTGTTTAATTCGTTAATTCGTGGTTATTTCAACCGTTTCGTCCATACGGGACGAAGAAGCAGATTTTGCTTCAATCTTCATTCATAATCCTGCTGGTGGTTGACATTTATTTCAAGCAAATTGGATAAGGTCAAGACGCTAAAAACTGGCTTAGCATTGTCCCGTAGGGACAAAATATGGGTAGCTCCAATAATGGAGCGAGCCCGTGCCGTAGGTACGGAACAGTTTACAAGAAACATTCGAAAACCAGCTATCGGGTTGTGGTATTCTCCATTCCCTCAATTTGGCAAAAGCCGACATCCATATTCGAGCTAAACACAATTTTCATTGGTATTCCTTTGTGGTTGAGAGTTTGGGAGGAAGAGCTGATTTGCCGATACAAAACATTGATGGTTGCTTAGCCGATGCAATTCGAAAAATTTTTTTTCGTTGCAGCTGTTGTATATAAATATTTTTTATACCTTTGCACCCCAAATCATTAACCAATTGAAAGGAGTATTGTTTTTATGATCATTGTTACACTGAAAGAAGGTGATACCATCGATAAGGCTCTGAAGAAGCTGAAACGCAAATTTGAAAAAACTGGTGTTTCGCGCGAACTTCGCGATCGTCAGAAATTTACAAAACCCTCAGCACGTAAGAGGGAACAGCATTTGAAGGCTTTGTACTTACAGCGCTTGATCTCAAAACAATTGAACGGATAGTTCTTGACTTTCCCAAATTTATTTTGTATCTTTATCCCATTGGTTTATTCTATTGGGATTTTTTTATGGTTGACAGGTTTCTAACATACCTTTCGAAAGAGAAGCACTACTCTGAGCACACAGTGATATCGTACCGAACCGACTTGGAATCGTTCGGTAGATATATATCTGAGAATTATCCAGATGTGTCAATCGACAAATGCACCACAGCCATTGTTCGTTCGTGGCTTGCCAATATGGCTGCTCAAAAAATTAATCCAAAAAGTTTACGTCGGAAGCGCACAGCAGTATCGTCGTTTTTTCGATACCTTATATATAAGGGAAAAGCCGACAGCAACCCAACACGTGGAATACCGCTCCCCAAGCTAGCTTCGCGTCTTCCTGTATTTGCCGATGAAAAATCTGTTCAACGCATTCTCGATTTGCATACATCGGCCGATGAGTTTCCCGATTTGCGTAATCAGCTAGTTTTCGAAATTTTGTATGCCACCGGAATGCGACTAAGCGAACTCACAGGCATTTGCCAGCCCGACATCGACTATCACAAAAAAACGATAAAAATCACTGGTAAGCGAAATAAACAAAGAATTGTTCCGTTTGGTGAAGAATTGTTTATACGGATGCAGATGTACGATAAATTAAAAAATGTTTTTTTTGAAGGATTGGACACCGACCCTCAATATTTGCTAACCAATGCCGGAAAACGGCTTTATCCGAAGTTTGTTTACCGCACAATAACGTCTTATCTTGGCTCTGTATCGTCGTTGAGCAAAAAAAGCCCACATGTATTGCGTCACACTTTTGCGACCCATTTATTGCAAAACGGCGCAGAATTAAATTCCATAAAAGAACTGCTTGGCCACTCTAGTTTAGCGGCTACACAGATATACACGCACACCAATATCAGGCAACTGAAGGAGGTTTACGACAAAACACATCCTAAATCCTAAAATTTAAAAGGAGGAATCGCTATGAACATCAGTATCAGTTCGGTTCATTTTAAAGCCGACAAAAAGCTCGAAGATTTCATAAAAGACAAAGTCGGAAAGCTTGTAGGCAACTACGAAAACATAACAGGGAGCGAAATAACTCTCAAAATCGACAATAAGTCGGATCAGCTCAATAAAATTGCAGAAATCAGACTATTGGTACCTGGGTCCGATTTGTTTGCCAAAAAGCAATGCAAGAGTTTTGAAGAGGCTGCCGACACCGCAATCGATGCATTAAAAAAGCAAATGAACAAACATAAAGGAAAAATAAAGCCTGTATGAAAAATATTTTTTCATTTTTTCTTTGCTGATTAAAAAAATGTTTATACATTTGCAGTCCTTTTTACAAGGACTGCATTTTTTTAGAGCAACGACCTTGTAATCAGATAGTTATTTGAAGAAATGAAATATTGTTTCAAAATGCCGATGTAACTCAGTTGGTAGAGTAGCGGTTTTGTAAACCGCCTGTCGGGGGTTCGAGTCCCTTCATCGGCTCACATTTTTTTTGGAACAACAACAATAGAAATGGGGAGATACCAGAGCGGTCAAATGGGGCAGACTGTAAATCTGCTGGCTTCGCCTTCGGAGGTTCGAATCCTCCTCTCCCCACCATTTTCGTTGCGGAAGTAGCTCATTTGGTAGAGCGAAAGCCTTCCAAGCTTTAGGTGGCGGGTTCGAGCCCCGTCTTCCGCTCAAAAATCGCCTTTGTAGCTCAGGGGTAGAGCACTTCCTTGGTAAGGAAGGGGTCGGGAGTTCAACTCTCCCCAAAGGCTCTTGAAAGAATTACAGACAAACAAGTAACAAATAAACAGACAAACAACATGGCAAAAGAAAAATTCGATCGCAGTAAGCCGCATGTTAACATCGGTACCATTGGCCACGTTGACCATGGTAAAACCACGTTAACCGCAGCTATCACTCTTAACCTCGCAGAAATGGGCCTGTCCGAATTCAGGTCATTCGATTCTATCGACAACGCCCCCGAAGAAAAAGAAAGAGGTATTACAATTAACACAGCTCACGTTGAATACTCGACAGCCAACCGCCATTATGCGCACGTTGACTGCCCTGGTCACGCTGACTACGTTAAAAACATGGTAACTGGTGCTGCCCAAATGGACGGTGCAATTTTGGTTGTTGCTGCAACTGATGGTCCTATGCCTCAAACACGCGAGCATATCCTTCTCGCCCGTCAGGTAGGTGTTCCTCAGATTGCAGTCTTCATGAATAAAGTTGAC
>DYON01000281.1 GCA_020720525.1 Acetofilamentum sp. | reverse complement strand
TCGCCTAAAGTATTGTACACTTCTACTATTGCCGCAATATGCTGGCCACCTTCAATTTCAATAGTGAATTCTCCGTTGCTTGGGTTGGGATAAACTTGAATGCGGTTTTTGTTTTCAAAATCGCCAATTCCCGTGTTTGAGCAATTGGCTGCTACACTGTCGGTTGAATACACCGAGGTGCAAGTATTGCAAAACAAGCTTTTAAAAAAGCAGCTTGCGCGATTTACCCTGAAAATATCGTGCGTGAGCGATTCGTCGTAAATTCCGTAGTCGCCGCCTGGTTTCACGGTGAGCTCGGCACAAACACCCAGTGTTTGTAGCTTGTTGAAAATGGTTCGCGAACCATACATTTTTACATAATCGGGGCAATTGCCGTAGGTGCCCGAATCGATGGGCAAACAATCGTCGCCATCACAACCCGATGTGCCAATATCCCAGCCGAGTCTGTAGCCAATGGTTGCGGCCACATAACCACGTTTCGAAAATTCGACACACATCGAATTCATGTCGTTTCTGCTGCCCGTAGAAAATCCTCCTCCATGCATCAAAATTACCAACGGACGTTTGGTCATGGTGTCGGCTGCTGCGCTTGGATAGCAAATATTCAAAAGCAAATCCTGATTTTGTCCCTGGTAATTTAGCGCATTTCCATAAACCACAGCCGTATCGTAATCGATTTGTGCATCGATAAAAACAGGAGTTTGTGTGAAGCGGTCGTTGTCGGTGTAATACTGTGCAATCGACTGCGATTGAAACATCATTGCAACAAATACAAAAAGAATATACTGTTTCATTTGCTTATGGGATTGTTTGGAGTAGCGAATTCAGATCTACAATCATTTTTTGAGAAAGGATAAAAATGTTTTTCCACCAAAAACCTCCTTTCTAACTTTCCAACTTTCAACTAAAAAACCCCTCCACTTCTCAGCGTCGGGGTTTTAGGCTATGTGTTGTTGAAGAGAGACGTTCTTTTTTTACATCATCGAAATGGTATAAGTGTTGCCGTTGATGGTGACGGTGGCAGTGGCATCGCAAGCTCCCGAGCCATAATCGACCACTATTTCGGTTCCATTGCTAACAATTTTTAGCGATCCAGCTTCAATCCAACGGCAGCCAAATTGAATGCGCAGTGGAGCGAGAATGGTTACGGTGAATGCTTCGCCCTGAACATTGGTTCCCGATGCTGTTCCAGTAATCAGATATACATCGTCCCATGGATTGAAAACAGTGCTTT
Source organism: Acetofilamentum sp. (assembly GCA_020720525.1). Lineage (GTDB taxonomy): Bacteria > Bacteroidota > Bacteroidia > Bacteroidales > DTU049 > GWF2-43-63. The sequence continues at coordinate 2,156 of DYON01000281.1, read as the reverse complement.
CTCCTTCAATCCACTCGCGGTCGCGATCCGATGTCCATGTGATGATGCCTTCGGTGGTGGTGACCGAACCACTCACTTCTATTCCATAGTGGAGGTTGCCGGCTGCATTGTGTCCTAGATTGGTGATGGTTTTGCTTCCTTGCACCTGATTGTCATCTACAAAATAATTTTGGGGAGTAACAGTGATTGAAGTCGCACTATCGCGATACCAGCCAGTGGTTACAACCTGAATAACTCCTCGACGGTTGCGGCCATCGTTGCCTAAGCAATTGGTGCTTCCAAAATCGATGGTGATGGTTTTGGGAAATGTGGTTAGGTCGAACGGTGCAATGGAAACGGTGGCACATCCACCAGCCAATGGGCTATACATGTCTTTGTTGCCTGCAGTGCTGTCTTCGGCAAGCAACATTCCGTCCGAAGCTTGCTTCAACACGTCGTCGAACATGTTTTCGGCTGTGGCATCGTCTTTGGCCGAACGAAAATTGTTGTTGGCTGGCTCATCGTCGCGGTTGCAGCTCATTAGAGAGAATGTTGCGATGAAGAGAAGAACTGGGATGAATTTGAAAGTTTTCATGGTCTTGAGTTTTTTGTTTTTCGGACATATTACACGGCAAATTGATCGTACCCTTACCTCGATGCGAAAAAAAAATAATTTTTCAAATCATTACCTTTGCACAAACATATCTCCATTGAACTATTCCATTTACATGGCGCGAAAGCTAGCTGGCAAGCACCGAAAGGGTGTTACAGGGCCTGTTATTCGTGTTTCGGTGTTTAGTATCGCTCTTAGTATTGCAGTTATTCTGATTGCTTTTGCTATTGTGCGTGGTTTTCAGAAAGAAGTTCGCGAGAAGATAATTGGTTTTGGTGCTCACATTCAAATAAGACCTTTCGATACCAACGAATCGCTCGAACAATCGCCGGTGGCAACTCGTCGCAACGATATTACTTCCTTGTCGTCGATCGATGGCATCAAAGTGGTGTATCCCTTTATCGAAAAAGGTGGTTTGGTGAAAACCGATAGCAACCTGCATGGCATTGTGATGAAAGGAGTAGATAATAGTTTCGATTGGACATTTCTGCAGAAAAGCTTAGTTAAAGGTACTGTTCCCGATTTTTCGGGCGATATATCGAACGATGTGATCATTTCATCCAAAGTTTCGTCGATGTTGGGTCTCGATGTTGATAGTCCAGTACGAGTTTATTTTATTATGCCTGGCGAAATGCAACCCCGTGGTCGAAAGTTTAGGGTGAGCGGCATTTACAGCACAGGAATGGTTGAATTCGATAAAGTGTATTCGGTTTGCGATATTCGTCATCTTCAAAAACTTAATGGTTGGGGCGATTCGCTGGTGAGCGGATACGAAATATTGGTGAACAATTTCGACGATTTGGACAATGTGTCGATGGAAGTGAATTCGGCCATTTATTACGACCTCGAAGCTTCCGATATTGTTTCGAGGCAACCACAGTTTTTCGATTGGCTGAATTTGCTCGACTCGAATGTGGTGATTATTCTTGTATTGATGACACTTGTAGCAATAATTAATATCATTTCCATTATTCTAATTCTTATTCTTGAGCGAATCCCTTTTATTGGGCTCATGAAAGCATTGGGCGCTGGTAATCCGCTTGTACGCAAGATTTTTGTTTATATGTCGGCAAGGCTGTTGCTGCTTGGTATTTTTTGGGGAAACCTGTTTGGTATAGGGCTTATTGTTTTGCAGCATTTTACAGGTTTTTTGCCACTCAACGAAGAAATGTATTATGTGAGTCACATTCCAGTGCTTTTACGGCTCGATTATATCGTTGGAGTAAATGCTGGCGTTGTTGCGGTGTCGCTGCTTGCGGTCATGCTGCCTTCGCTCATTGTTCGACGCATAAATCCTTCGGCTGCTTTGCAGCATAAATAGGTTTAAAAAAATTGATTCGTTATAGAATAATGATACTTTTTGCTTGAGGGAAATAAGTGTTATCCGCCTATTTTTCATCTGTTTAGATGAATATATTGTTTTTAGTAGTTATCGTAATCAATTGTTTAAATATTCAATTACGGAGTAAAACCCATTAAACCATTCAATGCAATTTTCTAATGCAGCCAAAATATATTCTTTTTCTGCGCTTTCTAATGTTTTAATAATCCCCTTTCTTCGATC
>DYON01000280.1 GCA_020720525.1 Acetofilamentum sp. | reverse complement strand
TTCTGAGGTATCTACCGTAAAACCTGAAAAGTTGCAAGTAAGTTCCGTTTCAAAAAGCCCAACTGAAACCAATCAGCTGGGCTTTTTTTATTGCGAAAAACGATATGGCTACAAAATTTGCAACGATTCGAGGAAGCGCATTTCTTCGGGACACGAAGTGGTGTTGCGAGCAGAGAAAAGTATGTAATAAAACACATCGTCCACAAAAATGAATCGATAATGATAACGCGCAGTTCCTTTGTAGGCAATCAAATCGGTTCCAGTTTTACCATTGATGGTAAAAGTTGATTGAGAAATATTGGTTTTGCCGTCTTTATAGTTTTCAACCTTTTGCGAAACGGTTTCTTTACGTTTGTTTTCGTCGATGCTATAAAGATATCGGGTTGCACGCACTTGGTAAACAGCATTTGAATGTGTGAGAGAATAATCGAAGTATTCGTAGTATTGATCTTTGTTCACGGTTTCTTCTACTGCCACAGGAAATTCTAATTTGAATCCAGCTTTTGCCGACGACATGGTGTACCATGTATCGCTCATTACTGAAGAAGCTGTTTTGTAGATACAAGCTGTGGTAACCTCGAACAAATCGCCATAAGTGCGCAGGGCAACAGCGAGCGATTGCCCATCGGGGGCAAAACAAACCGACATAATATCGGGTACCGAATTATCGATGCTTTGCACAACTTTTCCCGTGGTTATATTCCACATCTTAAAGGTACATTTGTAATCCATTCCAGCTCCAGCAATATATTTTCCATCGGGACTATAATCGATGGTCGAAACATATCCATTTAGTCCAGTTAATGTTTTTATTTTTTGACCCGTTGTGGAATTCCAGATGCAAATATTGTTGTCGGTTCCCCCACCAGCAATATATTGTCCGTCGGGGCTGAAACAAATGGTGCTCACATCGGCAGGATGAGAAATATGATTGGTTTTTTCGCCTGTTTCGACATTCCAAATCATAATTCCCTGATTGGCAGTCGAAAGTCCACAAGCCAAATATTGACCATTTTTGCTAAAAGCAAGGGTTGTTGGAAGAGCTTCGTCGAGTCCCTGAACATAAAGATCTTTCAGTTTGGTGCCAGTTTCGACATTGTAAAGAGCAATTATTTGTTTACCATTTTCATTGATACTTCCAACAATTGCAAGTATATTTTCTGTTGGCGAAAAGCACAAATCGTCAATGTAGGCAAAATCGGAGATGCTGCTTTTGAGAGAAAGCGACGAAAAATTTCGTATTTTTACATTGGTACTTCTAAAACCAGCCGATGCAATCAATGTCCCATCATAATTCAGCGAAATAAAATTGACAGGGCTTTCCAATCCTTCGGTTTCGGTTGAGCGCAGCATTTCGCCATTGGCGCTGTTGAAAACAATAATTTGATTGTTTCCGCCACAGGTAATCAGCTCCTTTCCATTCTTGCTAAAGAAGGCTTCGTTCACAGTGGTTCTATGCCCTTTGCAGATGAGTGGTTTATCCGAAAACGTAAGCTCGTTCTGTGCTTGGGTCGATTGTATGGCAATAAATGCCAACAATAAAAAAAGAGTTTTTGCCGACTTTTTCATGGCGAATGGATTATTAATGAAAACAATAGGATGTAAAGATAAAAAACAATTTCCGATGAAGTTTTGTTACAGTTTGATGAGTACAGCATTGTACAAAGTGTTGTTTAAATTTTTCGAGACCTTGTCGAAAACCACATTGCCGCTCATAAAACCACAAACATAGAGTGTGTTTGAAGATACAATCATATCGTTGGCTCGATCGGAACCAGCACCACCACCATATTTGAACCAATCGATATTGCCATCCGAAGAAACTTTTAGAATATAAAAGTCGCCGTCGGCTCTTTCTTTGTCGGAATTTCCAGTGTTGACCATATTTTCGATTTTCTTATTATTCGAAGAAAAGCCCATGTTTCGGAATGAAAATCCGGAAATATAAACCGATCCATCGGGAGCAGAGGCAAGCGACATGGCTCTATCGGTCGAAGAGCCCGTTGAACGAACCGTCCAAATCGATTTGCCTTCGGGAGTGAATTTCGCCACATACGAATCTTCGGACGGACCCCCTCCTGCAATTGGGTCGATTGTAGCTTTTACAGCCGTTTCGCCAAAATACGAAGTGGCAAAATCTACATCGCCTACAGCACCCTTAAAGTGACCAGCAAGCACAATATTTCCGCTTTTATCAACATTGATGTCGGCAACATCTGCCTCGGTAATGAATATTTTCACATCGCTGCAAATACCGCGCGAGTTGTAGGTGGCTACAAAAACGGCACGAGCGTAAATACCGCCATTGCTAAAATAATACTGTTTTGTGGATATTTTATTGGATCCAAAAGTGCAGTTTCCAGCGATGGTTCCTGTTACATAAATGTGATTGCTGTCCGAATAAGTCATGGACTGAGTCCAAATGCCAGTAATGAACGAATTGCCTCCAGTCATCTGGCTCAACCATTGAACAGAGCCCGACTTGTTTAATTTGACCAGGTATGCATTGCGTTCATCTATTTTCGAGAGACTTTTGGTTCCAAACGCAACCGAATTGGCAAATTCGCCAAGAATATAAATATTTCCTTCGGCATCGGTTTTTACTGCAGTGGCGTGAACGTTATCGCTGTTGTATTCGGGTGCGAATATCCAGTTTTTGGTTCCCTCGCAGCTGATGCTTAGCAAGCAAAAATTGTCCTTTGCCGAAGATACGGTTTGTCCCATAATATTTGCCGAGACATTGTAGGGGAGCAAAACCAATATATCTGGATTGCGGAAAAGGATGTCGTAAACAACGGCTGAAGATTGAACGACCCAAAGAATATTTCCAGAGGCATCTGTTTTGCAAAGAAAATGTCTTCCATCTTCAGACTTGTATTCTTTCGAGTTGATGGTAACAGCACCCGAAAAGCTGCCCCCAATGTATAAGTTGTTGGAGTTGTCGGCTGCAATTCGGGTTAGCATGGATAGTTTGCAGTTGTCGAACATCGTAAAAAAGTTTGTTTGCCCGTGTGCATGCGATAATGCTACAACAAAAACAAAAATAAATAGGATCTTTTTCATGGCTTTGAGTTTTCTGGGTTGATAATCGGGAGTAAATGTAAAAACGTTTTTGCTAAAAGCGTTCCCCAAAATACAAAACCACAATTAAATGTGTTTCAAAAGAAAAATTGCTGTTTTTGTTTTTTGATTTCTTTCAAAAAACTTATTCATCCTTGCAGTAAGAGAGATTCTGAAATAAATTCAGAATGACTGCAAGGAAGGTATGTTACATACAAACCAAAATTGACGATTTTTCAATTTTGTCGGTTGATAGTGATTTTCAATTATTTGCCAATCAATGTCGGTATAGGCTCGAATAATACTTCTGGTGCATATCTGAGTACACCCACTCTCGGCAACGA
>DYON01000279.1 GCA_020720525.1 Acetofilamentum sp. | reverse complement strand
TTGATCGATATTTTAACGAATTTTGTTATCGGATAAACCGTTCACAAAACAAAGATCCCTTTCGCTCCTATTTAGGCGCTCTTGTTTTGCGAGCACCCGAAGGACGCAACTTCGAGTTTTATATACATTTTGAGCCCGGCAATATTTTCGTTGGTGGAGGCATGTATGCACCAGAACCTACGCATCTCAGGCTCATTCGCGACGACCTTGCTTATAGTACAAAAGAACTCGATAAAATTGTGAGCAAAACACCTTTCAAAAAATATTTCGGGCAAGTTGCCGGCGATCGTTTGCAGCGTGCGCCGAAAGGCTTTCAGCCCGACCACCCCTCCATCGAATGGCTAAGGTTGAAACAATACCTGATTTTACGTCCATTAACCGATGAGCAAGTGTTGAATTCAAATTTTACCGACGAAGTTCTCAAAACATTTCTCGAAGGAAAACCATTTTTCGATTATCTCGACAGAGCTTTGAATTTTAGAGAGTAGGTTTTTGTTGATTTTTTACATTTATTTTCAAGGCGAGTTATGCAGCACCAAAATTTTGCTAAATTTGGAAAATAAATTCTATCGGAGAATGTGAAAAAGCATTATTACTAACAATTTGGGATTTTTATTCCCAACGCCACCAATCGCAGTGTTGCTCATGAAATAGCTCAAGAATTTTCGGAAAAGCTCGAAAAAGAAATTGTGCAATACAGCCCTGCAATATCAGCTCAAACACGCGCTCGTCGCTAAAAATCAAACATCATGGACGAATTTATGCAAATGGCCATTGACCAGGCCCACAAAAGTAAAAACGAAGGCGGCATTCCGATTGGCTCTGTGCTGATAAAATCGGGACAATTGGTTGCTAAAGGACACAATAAACGCGTGCAAGAAAACAATCCCATTCTGCATGGCGAAATGGATTGTGTGAACAACGCCAGACGAATTGGTTCTTTCAAAGACACGGTCATCTATTCGACCCTGATGCCCTGCTACATGTGTGCAGGAATGATTGTTCAGTTTAAAATTCCCAAAGTGATTGTGGGCGAATCTGAGACATTCTCTGGCGCCCGCGAATTCATGGAACAGCACGGCGTTGAAGTAATTGACCTCAACCTGCAAGAATGCAAAGACATGATGAAAGAATTTATTGAAAAATATCCCGAATTGTGGAATGAAGACATTGGGGAACTGTAGGAAAACCATCCTTACATTAACAATGGAAGCTTTCATTCATTACTAATGTATAATTATGTTCATTGGTAATGAAAACAATTCGGACCTAAAAACCATTTCGAAAAAGAAGACAAAAGGATTGAAGTTCTGTCAGCGCAGGTGCTTCTTAAAAGAAAAAATATTACAATCAAATAAAAAATTAAACAATAACAAAACATCTGTTTCAACTAATAATAACTAACAACAGATATTCTCCCCTAACGATTAACAGAAATATTTTCCTATTTTTACGAACTAAAAAAAATCTATGCTCCGCATAACCATTCTTCTTCTTTTTCTCAGCATCGCTCCGGCGTTTGCGTGTACAAATCTAATAATCACCAAAGGCGCATCGAAAGATGGTTCGGTGATGATTACATACGCGGCCGATTCGCACCGTCGTTTTGGCTATTTGTTTCATTATCCTGCGGCTGACCACAAAGCCGGCGATATGGTGGATCTGTTTCACTACGAAAACGGCAAATGGCTGGGGCAAATTCCCGAAGTGTCTCACACCTACAATGTGGTGGGTTTGATGAACGAACATCAGGTGGCCATGGGCGAAACCACTTTTGGGGGTCTCGATAGCCTACAGTCGCAGCCCGGTGCTCTACCCGATTATGGCTCGCTGATGAAACTCGCCTTGCAACGCGCCAAAACTGCTCGCAAAGCCATTCAAATTATTGCTGAACTCGTTGAGAAATATGGTTATGCCAGCAATGGCGAATCGTTTTCGATCAGCGATAAGAACGAAGCTTGGATTATGGAAATCATTGGCAAAGGCAAATACGAAAAAGGTGCTGTGTGGGTGGCCATGCGCATTCCCGACGGATATGTTTCGGCGCATGCCAACCAGGCACGCATCACCACCTTTCCTTTTCAGAAAAAAAACGACTGGAGCAATCTGAAACAAGAAGTGTATCACAGTCCCGATGTGATTTCGTTTGCCAAGGCACATGGCTTCTACAAAGGCGCTGATGCCACTTTCAGTTTTTCGGATGTGTACAATCCCATCACTTTCGATGGAGCTCGTTTTTGCGATGCACGCGTATGGAGCTTTTTCCGAAAAGTGAATGCATCTATTCGCAACAATGCCAACTGCACACAATATGCTTTGGGGCAATTGGCTCATGGCTCGCAGTTTGCCGACGGAAGCGCCAATCCGAATCTTTTCTGCAGCAATCGTCTGCCGCTATGGATCAAGCCCAATGCGCCCATCGATATTCAACTGGTGATGGCCACCATGCGCGACCATTACGAAGACACCCCGCTCGACATGCGCGACGGACTGGGTGCAGGCCCATGGCATTGCCCGTATCGCTGGCGCCCGATGACCTTTGAAATTGACAGTGTGAATTATGTTCACGAACGTGCCATTGCCACGCAGCAAACCGGATACAGTTTTGTGGCACAAAGCCGCTCGTGGCTCGATGATATCATTGGTGGCATTTACTGGTTTGGTGTTGACGATGCCGATGGCTGTGTGTATGCGCCTATGTATGCCAGCATTTCGAAAATACCATCGTCGTATGCTTTTGAAACAGGCTCTATGATTGAATGGAACGACAGCAGCGCTTTCTGGGTTTTTAATTTGGTAACCAACTGGTGTTATACGCGCTACGATTTGATTCACCCCGAGGTTGAAAAATACCAAAGCGAGCTCGAAAACAGATATTTGCTGAAAGTGGCAGAAATGGATGCCATGGCAAACACATTGTTGGAAACCAGTCCCGAAAAAGCGCGACAATATCTGACCGATTACAGCTGCAACACAGGCAACAAGCTGGTGCAAGATTGGCGACTGTTTTTTCAATATTTGTTCATGAAATACATGGATGGCAATGTGAAAGAATCGGCCGACCGCCAGCTGCTCGACAACGGCAACAACAAAGGCATCCCGAAAAAAATAACGCATCCCGGTTACGGTGAAGAGTGGCTGCGACTGATGATGATAAATACTGGCTTTCGCTTTTTAGCACCGAAAGACAAACATTAAGACCTATGCGTGTTTTCTTAATCAAATAAGGAATGATATCGCTTTTTCCTTTTTCAGCAGATCATAAGCAATTGATACTCTGTGGCTAATAAACCAATATAGTAACAGTTTATTTTTCGGGTTTGACCCCACTCAGCACCATTATATTCCCAATACTTATCACTACTGCGGGAACCAACGCAGGTATCAGCGAATTTATTGCTGCCGAAGCCCTCGTGCGACTGGTTT
>DYON01000278.1 GCA_020720525.1 Acetofilamentum sp. | reverse complement strand
AGAGACGAGGAGAGAGAGCTGAAGGAAATCATGGGGCAAAGATAATATATTACTTAGAATAAAGGCTAATTTTGAAAATTACGAGTAATTATAAACATAGTTTGATTGTCAATCCCCCATAAACCCTTCCCAATACATCCACATTCCCCAACTCTTCAAATTACTAACTTGAAACGTTCATCAGCAATTCAGCCTGAAATTTTAATATATTGATAATCAGTAATGTAAACGCTATTGTGGAATTTAAAAATTCCAGCTAATTTTACACCGAGGGGCACAGGGGTGCGAAGCCCCCTTTTTAGGCTAAATGTTCTCTCATTTTGTTTTCTTTTAGCCAAAAGCAACTTATATATTTGATTACCAAATATTTGTCAAAATTTTTCGCATTTTTTTTATCAGAGAATAGTGCAAAAAAAAGACAGCATTTGAAAACGGGAAAATCATAGTTTACCGAATCAAAAAAGTTATTTCGAAGAATTTTTCAGAACTTTTTGAGAAAATTGATACTCTAACGGATGAGCGCAAAAGAAAAAAATATTCGATAGCGGAGATCGTGATGGCGGGCTTGTTCCTGTTTATTTTAAAGGAGGGGCAACTCTCTTTTCTTTGATAAAAATGTTTGCTCAATTTATTTCCAGTAAAAGTCGCATTTATTACTTGAACTTAGGCTTTAACAAATCCAGCTGATCAAAAACTTATTCCTGCTGAGTAGTAACGAAAAGTATCTTTAAAACCCAAAATAATAAAATATCTCGTTGAAAATTTAACAAAACAAGCTCAGAATATTACATAAATTTCTGAAATGTTTGCCACCAACAATCTGGCAAATGCTCTTGAAGAGCTTCTTGATAGTCTTTATAGCTACATGGAACCATGTAATGACGTTCAAACTTTGATATGAGCTTTTTCGGACATGGAACTTCCATCCACCAACGGTCGCTGAGCGGACTTCGGTAAAATGAAATGTCGGTTTGAATATCGTGAATAGAAACAATATACTTAATAAAGGTAGATTTTTGCATGTGTGGGTCATCGCCTTTACGAGCTGCAAATCCTTCAATAAAGTACCAAATCATTTGAGCAGCAAGATGTGCAGTTTGCCCTCCATGATCGTTTGCAGGGCAAAATTCGAACAGCCCAAACGATGAAAGCTTTTCGCTAAGCCCAGCATAACGCATAATTTGACAAGCATCTTCGCCATAAAAGCCATTGGGCGATGGTGTCGAACCTGCAGGGCAGTCGCTCATACGAATCGACGACATATCGAACGAAAGCAAATCGGCATTGCGTATTAGTGGCTCGGTCTCGGTCATGTCGGCTTTTGCCATTCCAAGCCGAGTAGAGTCGAAATACAATTTTTTCATCAAGTTAATTGCCTCTTGTTCAACTAAATAGGTTTGAAATCCCAAATTAGAAAAGTTGAACATAAAATTTGGGTCACGGAAAATAATTTTGTTAACCCACGATTGGCTGTGGAATGCTTCATCGTTTTTTCCAATATCGAAATGCGAATCGACCGAAAGCAAATTGATAATTCTACCACATTTTTCGTAGCCAAGATACTGTGCAAAAGTTAAGTCTTGACTTCCGCCCAAAACAATAGGCAAAATATTTTCTTTTAACAACATTGCCATTACTTCGCTTACGGCTTCAATAGTATCGTCGGGGCTCATTCCAGTTTTCAAATTGCCCAAATCGGCAATTGAAATGCCAGTGAAGTGATTTTGCAATTCATAAAAATATGGTCTTATAGCATCTGCAGCAAACGAACTATCGCGACTTGTAGAAGCATAACGGTTTTCGGGAACACCAAAAATTGCAATTTGCACCCCATCGGTATCGGGAAAACCGTCATCGCAATGCATCGATATCGAAAACCCAATTTGAGAGCGCTTATATTCGTGTGCGGCAACATCGGCCGAAACCGGTTCAAAATAGAGATGCAACTCGTCCATTTATTTCTTCTTTGTTGTTTTTGCTGCGGTTACTTTTTTGGCGACAGTTTTCTTAGCTGGAGTTTTATTGGCGGTTTTTTTAGCAGCTGTTTTGGGAGTAGTTGCTTTCTTTGTTTTGCTTGCAGCGGCTTTCTTTGAACGACCAGCAGCTGGCTTCTTAACTCTACCCTCATTTTCTTTTACAATCTCCATGATTTCATCAACAGAAAGCTGTTCGTACTTTTTACCCTTCCCAAGAGGATAGTTTCCACCCTTGAATTTTATATATGGACCAAATCGACCTTTAACAATTTGCAATTCTGGGTCTTCGGAAAAAGTTTTAAGAATGTTGTTTTGATCTTTCTCCTGTTTGTTTTTTATAATCTCGAAAGCTTTTACTAAATCGACACTATAGGGATCGGTGTCGCGGGGAATGCTGTAGAATTTCCCATCAAAGCGAACATACGGTCCAAATCGACCAATGGAAACCACAACGTCTTTCCCTTCGCTGCTGCCTATTATTTTAGGAAAACGAAACAAAGCTAATGCATCTTCGAGTGTAACACTTTCAATCGACTGTCCTTTGAGAAGCCCAGCAAAACGCGGCTTTTCTTCGTCGGTCGATTCTCCTATCTGAACCATGGGCCCAAATGGTCCCAATTTTGAAAATACATTTTTCTTCGATTCAGGATCGATTCCAAGCAAACGTTCACCATGGTATTTTCCAGTATTTTTTTCTGTATCGAGCACTTGAGGATTAAATACTTTATAGAATTCACCAATCAGCAAATTCCATTTTCTATTTCCATCGGCAATTTCATCAAAATCTTTTTCAATATTAGCTGTAAAGTTATAATCGATGATATTGCTGAAATGTTCAACCAAAAACTTGGTAACAACAATTCCCAAATCGGTAGGAAAAAGTTTATTCTTGTCGCCACCAAATTTTTCAACAAGTATTTCGCGCGTGATGGCGCCTTTCACCATTTTCAGACGAATGCTTTTACGTTCTTTCGATTGGCGTGTTTCCCGAATCACATATTCGCGTTTCTGTATAGTCGAAATGGTTGGTGCATAGGTACTCGGACGACCAATTCCCAAATCTTCAAGTTTTTTAACAAGAGTTGCTTCGCTGTATCGTGGCGGATGCTGCGAGTACTTTTGCTCTGCCATCATGTCTTTGTTTACCAAATCCATTCCTACTTTTAGTTTTGGCAACTGACTTTTTTCTTCTTCACTAGCATCTTCGTCTTTCGATTCTTCGTACACACGCATGAATCCGTCAAAAATCATCACTTCCCCTTTGGCAACAAAATAGTTTTTAGAACCCGAAATGTCTATTTGAACAGTTGTTCGCTCAACTTTAGCTTCGGTCATCTGCGATGCAATAGTACGTTTCCAGATGAGATCGTAAAGGCGCTTTTGAGCTGCAGAACCATCAATTTCCTTATTACTGGCATAGGTGGGACGAATAGCTTCGTGAGCCTCTTGAGCACCTTTGGTTTTGGTAGCAAATTGTCGCGATTTGGAATATT
>DYON01000277.1 GCA_020720525.1 Acetofilamentum sp. | reverse complement strand
AACATACCATTTTCAGTATGAATTGTATTGTATTTTAAGTTTGAATACGATGTTGATTGAAAAGCGAAATATAGCCATCTTTGCTCATGCAGATGCTGGGAAAACCAGTCTCACTGAACAAATTCTGCATTTGTGCGGCCGCATCAAAAAGCCTGGAAGCGTTGACGATGGTACTACCCATACCGATTTTCTACCAGTTGAAAAAGAAAGAGGAATTTCGGTACGTTCGGCATACACTTCGGTTGAATGGAAAGGCATTAAAATCAATTTGGCCGACACTCCTGGTCATGTCGATTTCGCAGCCGATACCGAACGCATTATGCGGGCAATCGATGCTGCTGTGTTGGTTGTTTCGGCTGTCGAAGGTCTGCAAGCAAACGCCATTAATCTTTGGGTGGCATTGAAAACACGAAATATTCCAGTGCTTCTTTTTATCAACAAAATCGACAGAACCGGCTCCGACGTGGAATCGGTCATCAACGAAATGAAACGCGAATGGAATATTGCTCCTTTGTGTTTGCAAGAGATCGATAACCAAGAATCGCTCGATGTAAATATAAAAAGTGTTTGGAGCAGCCATTTTCAGAGCGAAAATTTGATTGAATCAGTCGTTTCCAACAACGATAAATTGCTTGAAATGTATTTTGCTGGCAACACACCATCGTATTCCGAATTACGGCTTCAGCTTTCAAAAATGATTGCATCGCGTCAGGCTTTTCCACTTTTATATGGTTCGTCAAAATTGTCGATTGGAATTAAAGAATTGCTCGATACGGTTGTCGAATATTTACCCAATCCTAATGGTGAAAAGTCGAAACCTTTATCGGCGTTGGCTTTTGGAGTCTCTTTCGATAAAACCATGGGAAAAATTGCGCTTATTCGCATTTTTGATGGAAGCATTGGCAACAGAGAACTTGTTTTTAATGCAACGAGACAAACCGAAGAAAAAGTGGTGCAAATCCGACAACTTTCGGGCAATAAATTCGAGGAAATTCAATCGGCTGAAGCGGGCGATATTGTTGGAGTTTGTGGTCTCGCGTCGGTTGAAGTTGGCGATTTGCTTGGTGTTGGAAGCGCCGCTATTGCCAAACAACCCGAAACGCTGATTCCACTTCTGACTGTACAAGTGAAAGCCGTTAGCGAAAAAGACTACAGTGCTTTGGCGGCTGCATTGCAGCAATTGTATGCCGAAGACCCTATGCTTCGGTTTGAGTGGCTGCGCAATGAAGCCGAAATGAACATCAGTGCGATGGGATGGATACAAATGGAAGTGCTCGAACGAATTTTGCTCGATCGCTTTGGAATTGATGCCCGTTTCGAAAATCCAACAGTCATTTATCGCGAAACACCTTCTAAAATAGCCGAAGGTTTTGTTCGCTATTGGATGCCAAAACCATGTTGGGCTATTATGAAATTCAGAATTGAACCAGGCGAATCTGGAAGTGGTGTTGTGTATTCGAGTACCGTTGGAGTTGACAATATTGCACAGAAGTATCAAAACGAAGTGGAACGAACCATTGCATCGTCGCTCAAACAAGGAATAAAAGGCTGGGAGGTTACCGATATTCGCATCACCCTAATTGAAGGCGAAGACCACGAAGTTCATACCCATCCGGGCGATTTTGCTATAGCAACTCCCATGGGAATTATGAATGGACTTGTAAACAGCGGTACAACTTTGCTCGAACCTATGGTTTCGTTCAAGATTCGTGCAGTTGAAGAATTATTGGGGGCAATCGCTTCCGATATCACCAAAATGCGTGGACGTTTCGAAAGTCCCGAGATGGAAGATGGCAAATTTATTTTGCGAGGCATGCTACCAGTTGCTACATCGCAAGATTATTCGGTAAAATTAAGCTCTCGAAGCGGTGGTAAAGCCAATATTTCAACTCAATTCGCCGGTTATCAACCTTGTGCCGACGAATTGGGAGTAATAAGACCTTATCACGGAATAAGTCCACTCGACGAAGCCAAATGGATTCTGAAAGCCCGTGGAGCAATGCAATAAGAAGTCTTCTCTAATATTGCTTTAAGAAAACAATTTAACAACCAACCGCAGAGTTTTTCGCAAAGAACAACAAAGGAAATGGTCACGGCTTTTCTTTCCCTAGAAAGTCAGAAATCATTCAATAAAAAACGCAGTCATATTTCGATAGGCTCAACATGACTGCATTTTTTGTTAGTTTTAATGATCGTTATAGTGATAGATTGCAAAACTTAATTATGTCACATTTGATCGGGAAATGTTATTTTCTATCCTCATATGCCACCCACTTTTCAGCTGCATCCACGAGGAGGATGTCGCCATTTGAATTTTTCGGCAAAGAAAATGGACTCATTGATTTAATACGCCGAAGGCATAAGCAGGAAAACTGTTTGAGCCGAATTTCTGTAACAAAATTTGTCCTTCGGTGAGTTTTTTCATGCTATGGTTTTTAATTGTCCATTTTCTCCAAAAAATTCAACGAGCGACGAGTTTTCTTTTGTTACTTTTCTTTTGACGGCCAAAAGAAAAGTAAGACCACTGAAAACATCAATAATATTACCTTTGCCACATGTTTGTTCAGCTACTCGATATCAAATCGTATTTTTCGCGTGCATCGGTTGGGTTTCGTGCATTGAAATCGAGGAACTATGCTTTGTACATGGCTGGTATGCTGGTGTCGGTTATTGGTACCTGGATTCAGATTATAGCAATGGGTTGGCTTGTTTATCGGCTAACCGATAGTGTTCTGTTGCTTGGAGTTGTTGGTTTTGCTAGTCAGATTCCATCGCTGCTTATCACCCCCATTGCTGGGGTTTATGCCGACCGGCTAAACCGACGAAAAATAATCATAGGCACTCAAACCGCATCGATGTTGCTGGCACTTGCACTTGCTGCGCTGGTTTTGAGCGGTTATGTGGAAGTGTGGCACCTTATTTTGCTGGCAGTGCTGAATGGAGTCACCAACTCAATCGATACACCATTTCGTCATGCTTTTGTTCGCGATTTGGTTACAGATAAGTCGCAACTTGTTAATGCTATTGCGTTGAATTCAACGCTGTTCAACTCAGCTCGTTTTGTTGGTCCTGTAATTGGAGGAATTTTAATTGCAGCTGTTGGAGAAGGTTGGTGCTTTTTCATCAATGCAATGACTTTTATAGCTGTTTTAATTTCGCTTTTTGTAGTAAAAACATGTTTTACTAAGCCTGTTAGTAGCAACAATTCCATACTCAAAGACATGCGCGAAGGTTTTCGCTATTCCTATTCCAATAAGACCATCAGATACATGCTTTTATTGGTCATTTCTACTGGTTTATTTTGTTTACCATTTCAGACATTTTTGCCAGTTTTTGCCCGCGATATTTTGAAAGGCGATAGCGGTTTGTATGGCATTCTTACAGGAGCTTATGGCTCGGGTGCTTTGGCAGGCGCATTGTTTCTGGCTATGCGGAAATCGGTACAGGGTTTACCTAGCCTTATTCTTTTT
>DYON01000276.1 GCA_020720525.1 Acetofilamentum sp. | reverse complement strand
GCACTGATAAAGCAGTTGCAGATAGAGATTCGATTACTCAAGAATGGCAGGAAGAGCAATACCAGTTCTACTCCAGGTTCTCATGATTACACACGGAGTAATGTAAAAAACTCACGGACAAAATCAAATCGGAATGCTGGATGGCAAAATGGACATAAGGGAAGCTCTTTGAAAATGAGGTATCGGCACAACTAAAGGTGAACTCATTGGGCAAGCAATAGTGCTTAGCTCACTTGATGAGAGAATTGAAAAATTTTGAGTTGGTGTCGGAAAGGTTAAAAGAGATGAGGATAAAGCCCTTAGAATGTTGGTTGCCTTGCTTTCAGGCGACTAATCCAGAATACCAAGCCCTCTAAACGGCCACGCCTACGGCATAGCCACCAATAAAAACCACTCAACTAAACGGCTTTTTTAACATTGGGAAGATGAAAAGGATTTTTGGTCATCACTAAAAACCATCGCTAAATCATCAATTTAGGTTCGCTTTGAAGTGTTCGCTGCATTGTCAACTATTTTTACGAAATTTGTCGCGAAATACTATTTAAATGAAGAGAATTAAAATTGTTAACTTGCTGAAAAATCCTGTCGATTCGCTGATAGGAACTACTATTACAATAAAAGGGTGGGTTCGCACTCGCCGCGACAGCAAAAATGTGGTTTTTATTGCAGTAAACGACGGCAGCATTATACATTCCATTCAAGTGGTTGCCGATACCTCAAGTTTTGAAGAGGCTTTGCTTAAGGAAATCACAACCGGATGCAGCTTACGCGTTACTGGAAACCTGACCGAATCGCCAGCACAAGGACAGCCTGTAGAAATTCAGGCGAAAGAAATTGAAATTTATGGAAAGGCTCCGTCCGATTCGTACCCGTTGCAAAAAAAAGGTCATACGCTTGAGTTTTTGCGCGAAATTGCGCATTTACGTCCACGCACAAACACATTTGGAGCCATTTTTCGCATTCGACATGCCATGGCTTTTGCCGTTCATCAGTATTTTAACGACCATGGTTTCTACTACTTGCACACTCCAATCATCACAGGTAGCGATGCCGAAGGTGCTGGCGCTATGTTTCGGGTGAGTACACTCGATGCCATTAATCCTCCACTAACTCCGGAGGGAAAAGTTGACTATACACAAGATTTTTTCGGCAAAGAAACCAATCTCACTGTTTCGGGTCAGCTCGAAGGCGAATTGGGAGCTCTTGCTTTGGGTGAGATTTATACATTTGGGCCTACTTTCCGTGCCGAAAACAGCAATACACCTCGCCATTTAGCCGAATTCTGGATGATTGAGCCCGAAATGGCTTTCTACGATATTATCGACAATATGGACTTGGCCGAAGATTTTCTGAAATCGTTGGTGAGCTACGCTCTGAAACATTGCTCCGATGATCTCGAATTTCTGCAAAAAATGTACGACAAAGAACTCATCGCTCGCTTGGAAGGGGTTATAAACAATCCATTTGTCCGATTGCCCTATACCAAAGCGGTCGAAATTTTGTTAAATAGTGGTCGCGATTTCGAGTTTCCAGTTTTCTGGGGAGCCGACTTGCAATCTGAACACGAACGATATCTTGTAGAGCAACATTTCAATTGCCCCGTAATTCTGACTGATTATCCGAAAGAAATCAAAGCTTTCTACATGAAACAAAACGCAGATGGCAAAACGGTTCGAGCCATGGATGTTTTGTTTCCACGTATTGGTGAAATTATTGGTGGAAGCCAGCGCGAAGAAGATTACGATTTGCTTGTGAAACGTATTCATGAGCTTGAAATTCCCGAAAAAGATGTTTGGTGGTATTTAGAAACACGCAAATTCGGTTCTGTTCCTCACAGTGGCTTTGGTCTTGGTTTTGAACGATTGATTCTTTTTGTATCGGGAATGAGCAATATTCGCGATGTTATTCCATTCCCAAGAACCCCAAATAATGCTGAATTTTAATAAAATGCTTGACTTTGCGTTTATAATTTAGTAAATTAAGCTCAAATTACTCATTATGCTTTACCAACGGCTTGAACAAAAATTACAGCAAAAGCTCTCTCCGCAGCAAATTCAGCTCATGAAGCTGCTGCAGGTGCCAGCAGTTGCACTCGAGCAGCGAATCAAACAGGAAATTGAAGAAAATCCTGCTCTCGAAGATATGGCAGAAGATACCGACGACATGGACGATTTCCAAGACGACGATACCAATTCCGAATTAGAGGAAGGGCAAGAGCCAGAATCCGATTTTGAAGAAAATGTCGAAAACGATTTCAGCCTCGACGATTATATCGACGACGACGATACGCCCGAGTATAAACTCAATGCTAAAAACACTAGTGCCGACGACGAAAATCGCGAAATGCCTTTTGCATCGCAATCGTCGTTTTACGAGCAATTGTACGAGCAGCTCCAAATGCGCCCATTGAGCGAAAACGATTATCGTATTGGTGAATATATTATTGGCAATATCGACGAAAACGGATACCTTAAACGTGATTCGTATAGTTTGTCAAACGATCTTGCTTTTGGACTCAATCTGATGGTTGAAGCCGACAAGGTCGAGGAAATAATTATGCTTATTCAGCAATTCGACCCACCAGGTGTTGCTGCCCGCGATTTGCGCGAATGCCTTATTTTGCAACTCACTCGAAAAGACATAAAAACAGCGGCTGTAATTAATGGTGTGCAGATTCTCGAAGAAAGCTTCGACGAATTCTCGAAGAAGCATTACGATAAAATCATGAAGAAAATGTCGATTAGCGAGCAAGAGCTGAAAGATGCTATCGACGAAATAGTTAAGCTAAATCCAAAACCAGGCAATTCTGCTGGCGATTCGTCCAAAGGAAGTTTGCATATTTTTCCCGATTTTACCATTTTGAACAGCGAAGGCGAGCTCGAGCTGCTCATCAACTCTAAAAACATGCCCGAATTGCGCGTGAGTCGCTACTACCAAAATATGCTCGAAGCGTATGTGAAATCGAAAACTCAAGACACAAAGACCAAAGAAGCTATTCAGTTTGTTCGTCAAAAAATCGATTCTGCAAAATGGTTTATCGATGCTCTTAGGCAGCGCCAGAACACTTTGTATGTAACCATGAGCGCTATCATGGAATTTCAGCGCGAATATTTTCTAACTGGCGACGACACCAAGCTCAAACCAATGATTTTGAAAGATATTGCCGACCGAGTTATGCTCGACATTTCAACCATTTCGCGGGTAGCAAGTAGTAAATATGTACAAACTCCCTTTGGAACATTGCTGCTCAAAAGCTTTTTTAGCGAATCGATGCAAACCGATTCGGGCGAAGAAGTATCGTCGCGCGAAATCAAGGCTATTCTCACCGAAGTGATTGGTACCGAAGACAAACGCAAGCCATTAACCGACGACCGATTGGCAAAAATCCTAAAAATTCGCGGATACAATATTGCACGCCGAACTGTGGCAAAATATCGCGAGCAGCTCGATATTCCAGTGGCCCGCTTGCGTAAAGAGA
>DYON01000275.1 GCA_020720525.1 Acetofilamentum sp. | reverse complement strand
GCCAATCAATTCGTGATATTTAAGATTCTGCTTGCTGAATCGCAAATACGTTCGCAGTAATTGCTAAGTACTTCGGTTTTTAATTTATCTCGGACAATAATTATCCGAAATATCGATTCCCATTTCCGACATCACCTGAACCGCAAAAGGATTCACGTCTTTTTCTGGTTTGGTACCTGCCGAAAAAATATCGGCTTCGGGGTACATTTTACGCATAATACCATCGGACATTTGGCTGCAAAAGCTGTTTCCGGTGCAAAGAATTAAAATTTTTATAACTTATTTATTTTCTATTTCCGAACCGCTCGCATCACTGCGGCTGTATCTAATTTTTCAAAATTCATGAAATCGCCGAAAAAACTCCCATTGTCCATCACCACAATGCGCGGTGAATAATCATAGACAAGGAATCGGCAGGAAGATAACCGAGATACCGATAAAATTCTTGCGCCTTTGCATCGAGCAGCACCTGCATTGGAATAAGATTGACCTTGAAATAATCGGTAAGCGAATCGTTTTGGTGGTTGCGAACATCTACAAAAACAACATTCACCACATTGGGAAATTCTTGACGAATGGAATCCAACACCAGCTCCATCTTTTTGCATTCGACGCAATTTGTAGAGCTAAATTCGAGAAACGTGAGCCTAAAACCCTTTTCATTTTGGCTGTAGTTGAATTCGCGATTTACACTGTCGGCAATCGAAAACGATTGCTTACTTGTTGCATCATCGTTGCCTATATTCAAAATATGTGAAAGAAAAAACAACAATGCTGCAACAGCAAAAACCACTGGCCAGCGATACAGACTTTTACGAATGGGCTTCTTTTTCTTTTTCTGAACAGCAACAGCCCGTTCATTTTCGGGCAAAAGCGAATTGAATTTAGCCAACAACTCTTCTTCCGAAAACACTTTTCCATGCGAAACAGCTTCGCCATTCACTTCAAGAATGGGCAAAAACAACAAGCTGTGCTCCGAAAATTCGCTGCTATTGTCCGAAATTTCAACAATCGCTTCGGGGAAATACTTGTTTGCTACCGCCACCGAGCGGTCGAACAACAAAACGGTTTTAGCTATTTTTGGTCCTAAAATACGAATATGGAGATTCATAAAACGTTCTTTTTTAATAATTTGAAAGTGATTGCGGCATTACGAAATCTCTGAAATTTTCGCGTGTAACCGTTTTATTCTCACTTTGGTAGTTTTTCGTAAACGTTGTCGGAAGCGATTTTGTTCGTTTTGGATTCCACTTAAACTCAAAACCATAAACTTTTCCATGAAGGTCCTCAACATAGTCCACTTCTTGCTGCGCAGAGGTTCTCCAAAAATATGAATTTGCAACCGATTTTGCATAACTGAGTTGTTTCAGACGTTCACTCATGAGGAAATTTTCCCATAGAGCGCCAATATCCTGACGCAATGCCAGAGGTTGAAGTAGTCCAATTACAGCGTTGCGGATACCATTGTCGTAAAAATAAATTTTTCGTCCTTCTTTGATTTCGTTTCGCAAATTCCGACTGAAAGAAGGTAAGCGGAAAACAACAAATGCTTTTTCAAGAATATCGATATATGTTGAAACAGTTTTGGGGTCGAGTCCGCACAATTGCGAAATTTCGCGATACGAAACTTCACTCCCAACTTGCCAAGCCAAAGCCTGAACAAGTTTTCGCACTTCTTCGGGCTTTTGAATTTGAGAAAACGATAAAACATCTTTGTACAAATAGCTGTCGGCCAACTCCTTAAGCACTTCGACTGACCGAGGTAAATTCATTAATACGTCGGGATAAAAGCCATACACCAACCTGTTTTCCAAATCCTGCTCGGCTTTCACAAAACCAGCATAATTCTGCCACTCGCTCCAACTCACAGTCCATAGCGATGCCGTCCATTTGCGACCAGTAAGTGGTTCATTGGTTTGATTCTGAAGCTCGAACGAAGACGATCCACTCAAAATCAATTGCACATGAGGAAACTGATCTACAATGATTTTAGAAGTCAAACCTATTTCATTGATTCTTTGACTTTCGTCGATAAAAACAATTTGAGAATTTCCAAGAATATCGCGTATTTGCTCTGTGTTTGGTCGGTCAAGCAAGCGGTGCACTGCTGGGTCATCTCCATCAAGACTCAGAACATTGTCGTAATTATTTAAAATGCTTTTTATCAATGTACTTTTCCCGACCTGTCTCGGACCAGTCAGAACGATAGCTTTGTGGTCGAACAAACGACTCTCTATCCATGCTTCCAGTGCTCTTTCAATCATAACGACAACTGATTTTCGCCACAAAGATAATACATTTTCCTCAAATATCATACTTTTTGAGGAATTAATTCCTCATATATTATGTTTTTTGAGGATTTGATTCCTCATATATTATGTTTTTTAGGGAATCAACCCCTCTGTAACACTTCATCAGAAAAGAAAATTAAACAAGAAACCCACAATCATAATACCAACTCCAACCACGCCAATAAAAGTAAGAATGAGTGGCAAATGCAGAACTTTACGCAAAATAACCATTTCGGGAAGCGAAAGACCAATGACCGACATCATAAAAGCGAGCGATGTTCCCAGCGAAGCGCCTTTTTCGATCAGCACCGAAACAATGGGAACAATTCCAGCTGCATTTGAGTAGAGTGGAATTCCAATCAGAATTGACAATGGCACCGAATACCAGGCATCTTTGCCCATGAGTGCGGCCATAAAATCTTCGGGCACAAAGCCATGAGCAGCAGCACCAACACCAATTCCAATGGCTACATACAGCCACACTTTTCCAACAATATCTTTCACCGATTCATATCCAAAACGAATTCGGTTGCTAAATGATAGTTTTTCTTCGTCGGCACCAGCGCCCACTTTGGTTTCGTAAACCCATTTTTCTACCCATTTTTCTAGTTTCAGCAAACCAATAATCCAACCGGCAAAAATGGCGATAAACAAGCCTGTGCTAACATAAATAAGAGCGACTTTCCAACCAAACATACCGTACAAAAGCACCACTGCCACTTCGTTGATCATGGGTGCTGCTATAAGAAAAGAAAATGTGACTCCCAGCGGCACGCCAGCTTCAACAAATCCTAAAAACAAAGGAATGGCCGAGCAGGAGCAAAACGGAGTAACAATGCCCAGCATGGCTGCCAGGATGTTTCCAAATATCGATTTCTTGCCCCCAAGAGCTTTGCGGGTTCGTTCGGGAGTAAAAAAGGTACGAACAATACCGACAAAGAAAATAATCAATGTGAGCAGCATCAGCACTTTAGGAAACTCATAAACAAAAAACCAAATAGTTTCGGTCCAATGCTCGCCACGGGTCATTTGCAGCAAATCAACAATTAAATAATTGGTCAGAGGTTCCAAATTGACATACAGCAAATACCAAACTGGTAGCATTGCAAGCGGTGCAAGAATTTTGACCAATGGTTTGCTAAAAAACTTTTTCATAATCGCGCTTTAAAACCAAAACAACCAGATGTAATACAATCCAACCAGAATAAAAATA
>DYON01000274.1 GCA_020720525.1 Acetofilamentum sp. | reverse complement strand
AATCGGGTTTATCCAACAATCAGATACCAAACTCTACTCAGCTACCACCAGTGTAATAAATGAAAAAAGATTACTTCAGAAAATCGCCAATACTTGTGGTGAGTGTAATCACATTGGGCGAGCCAGCTAAGTGGTATGCGCTGCGAGCATAGCTAAAGTACAATTTTTTAATTCTGAGTCCAAAGCCCCAGCTAATGCCAACGGTTGAAAGGCGCGTATCGACTGATAGTTCTTTGCGACGTTGATAATTGTAGCCAACCCTGAGGCTAAAAGTTTTTGATGGAGCGAGTTCGGCACCAATAATAAAATGGCGCATCAATTTATCGGAAAAAGCAGCCATTTTGCGTTCTTCGACCGCAAGCCCAGTAAGAGGATCGATAGTAGCGTCTTCGGGGTTATTGTAGCGAATATCCCATTTTTGCAGATGATGGGCTAATACCGAAATGCGCAAAGGAACATGCAACAAACGCTTCGAAACGCCCAATTGCAAGTCGAAGGGTAAAGGTTCGGCAACTCCAACCGTGTATGTGTTGAGTTGACGGCCAGCATTGCGCGCTGCCAGCGTAACACAAAAATAATTTTTATCGTTGAAATAGGATCCGGCTACATCGAAAGCAACACCCGAAGCCTGCTGTTTGTACATATCGGAATAGATAAATTTTGCGTTGGCTCCAATGCTGAAACCTGGATGAAGCAATCGACCCCAGCCTACTATAAGCGCCATATCGTAGGCCGAAAATTCGCCCAATGAATTTCCGTAAACATCGGTTTCGTTGAATTTTCCGTAGTTGAGATATTGAAGCGAGGCAGCAAAGCTTCCAATTTTATCGAACGAATGCGAATAGGTTGCAAAAGCATAATTGATTCCAGCAAAATAATCGGTATAGTTAATAGCCAAATCGGTATGCATCGAGTCGCTAATCAAACTAGGATTGGCAAGAACCAAGCTCACATCGTTGTCGTGAATAGCAGCCATATTGCTCCCAAGAGCAGTTAATCGCGAACTGTTCGAAAGTTCGAGAAACGAAAAAGCCCGATTTACACCATTCTGCGCAGCAAGAAGCAGCGGGAATGCAAACAAAATAAAAATAAAAATACGCTTCACAGGAACAATTTGTGTGTAACAACGGGTAAAGGTAAAAAATATTTTATGAGTTAAATGTTTAACTAATAGATTTTTTCGTAATTTTGAAACCGAAAAATATTTCTACCGTACAAAAGAAAACATTACCAACTTGTTGAAAAATGAAAAAAATACTCTTTCCAATTTTGATTCTATTTGTGGCCTTAGGGGGATGCAAACAGAGTAGTCAGATTACCGGGAATGAGGATGAATACGCTTTGCTGAAAAAAGGCTACAATCGTATCTCGGTAAAAGATTACAAAGGTGGCATTCAGGTTTTCACGAAAGTGACCGAAATGAATCCTGAAAATGCCGAAGCATTCGCCTACCGTGGCTTGTGCAAATATCATCTTAAAGATTTTGAAGGTGCCATCAAAGACTACAACAAAGCACTTGAAATTCAACCCAGCTATGCCGAAGTGTACGATTTGAGAGGCATTGCCAAAGGCGAGCTCGGCGACAAGGAGGGTGCCTGCGCCGATTGGAAAAAAGCTTTCGAGCTTGGTCTCACTGGGGCTTTCGATTTAGTAAAAGAATTTTGTTGGGACGAACAACCCGAAAACTAAGTTTCGACAAAAAACATTAATTTTAGCTCCTCAAAAGGGAGCTTTTTTATGCGTGTATTTCTTTTCCTCGTTTTTTTATTTTCTTTCGCTGCCTCAATTGCTCAAACTGCAAGTCCCGGAACACCTTTGCGGCCTCCACTCGAACTTACAAGCAATTTTGCCGAATACCGCAAAAACCATTTTCACTCGGGCATCGACCTCCGCGTAAACAACAAGCACGATAAAAGTGTGCTTTCGATATGGGATGGCTATATTTCGAGAATCAGGTTCAATTCTGCCTCGTACGGAAGAGCTATTTATATAACACATCCAAACGGTTACACATCGGTTTATGGTCATCTCGATTCGTTTTCGCCAATTGCCGACACCGTTGTTACGAATTATCAATACAAAAACCACGTTTTCGACACCGACATCGAATTGCCCGAAGGCTATTTGCCAGTAAATAAAGGTCAGGCGATTGGCATTGCTGGCAACAGCGGTTATTCATTTGGAGCACATCTGCATTTCGAAATTCGCGACACCAAAACTCAAGATGCCTTAAATCCACTCCAATTCTACGACATAACCGACAATATAGTCCCTGTTTTTAAGCAGATTTTGGTGTATTCGCTACAAAAAGGCGGTTTTCTGCCAGCAATATCGCAAGCCTATTCTGTAACAAAACGAGGAAATTTTTATTCCCCAGAAACCAAAATATTGGTTCCCGATACTTTTTTTCTGGGTTTCGATGTGCAGGATTACATGAACGAAAGCTACTTTCGCCTGCTACCCAAATTGCTCGAAATGTTTATCGACGATTCGTTGGTGTGGCAAATCGAATTCGACCGTTTTGCTTTCGACCAAACTGGTGCCTGCCGCGGTGTTTTCGACCACAATGCGGGTCTCAATAAAAAAATGCAAATTGTTACCACCTACACCGGAAATGCTAACAGGCAAGGCTTTTTTAAAAAATATTCCAACGACGGATTGTTGTCTTTTTCCGATACCAACACGCATGTGGTACGTGTGAGAGCCACCGACACCGAATTCAATTCAACCGAATTTAAGGCGTATTTGAAAAGAGGAAATATGACCCGCCCCATTCCCAATTCAAAAAATCAGATTCACAACAACTATTTTCATACTTACCAAACCGAAAATGTGATTCTACAATGCGATACGGGAACATTTTATGGCAATCTTGCACTCGAAAAGCCAGTGATTGTAGAGTTTTCGACAGGCGACCATTTGGCATGGACAATCGGATACACCGAAATTCCTCTGATTAAACCGATGACAATATTCTTCAGAAACGATACGCTTATTGGCAACAAAACCATCTTTGCCAAAATGGACAACCATTTAATCGGCAATGCGTGGAAGCCCGAAAAAGACAGCAATGGAGTTTATTCAGTTTCGATAAATCGTCCTGGCTACTTTGAGCTGATTGTCGATACCATTGAGCCTGTTATTGGAAAATCGAATATTCCTGCAAACAACAATATCTCCTATTTAAAAGAATTTGTTTTTACCGTAACCGACAATTCCGACGAAATTGTAAGCTTCAACGCATTCATCAATGGAGTATGGACTTTGATGATATACGATTATAAATACAATAGCTTCTCAATTGCACTGAGTGTAGCACAAAAAAACACCCTCAAAACACTTGAGGTTGAGTTTACCGACTTGGCGGGCAATGTTGCCAAAAAAACGTACAATTTCTGACCGTCAACCAATTTTCAGCATCTTAAGTTGTAAAACCGATACAATTATGGACACCCTGTCCCCCAGTGGGACAAAAACCAGCTTTGGCATCTTATGGATGTTTTTGCAACTTGTTGTTTGTCTGAT
>DYON01000273.1 GCA_020720525.1 Acetofilamentum sp. | reverse complement strand
TATATCGCCGCAGGCTCCAGGTATAGAATATACAATAGTGTGTGTGCCAGGAGTTACTGTTGCAGGGTCGAATAAACCACTTACTGCATTCAAAACACCTGTTCCACTCCAAGTGCCACCAGCTGTCGCAGCCGATAGGTTAAATGCATCTGTCGAAACACAAATTCCTTGTACACATCCGTTTTCTGTTGCACCACCACTTCCAAAACGCTGTGCCCACTGCACAGTACCAGCAGAATTGTGTTTGCAAACATAACCAGTATAATGAAAAGCTCCTGTTCCGTACCCTTTGGCTGCGATGCCGTCAAACGAGACTACATCGACAGATTCTCCTGCGTAATAACCAGTTGTAATGATATTATTGGATGCATCGATGGTTAAATCTTGTGGCCACACGCATGCATTCACATTTCCTATTGAATGTATATGTGCTTTTGCCCAATCCCACGATTGCGCATTGGCAAACTGAATGTTTGCAAACAGCGAAATCAAAAAGAAAAAAACAAATGATGTTCTCATTTTAAAATGTTTTTGATTTGTTGATGACTTCAATTGGCCCAATACAAAAACTCAATTTCAAGTTTCTGTGGAAATATTCCGTGATGAATACAAAGAAAAATGACACAATACTCAGATGAATATTGCGAAATGCAATTTTAGAAACAAAAAACCTGTTTGCCGTAATTATTTTCCTCATAACCCCCCAGTTTGATTATTTCAGGTAAAATTACGGGTAAAACATATTACATATTAGCTGAATTATCAATTGGAACGAAAATCGGGATAATTGACACGAATGAATTATCAAAGCCAATTTCAAAATTTGCTTAGCTGTAAAATATTAACAATCTGATGAGAAATAGAGGTATGTTGTCTATTCTTTTTCAGTTTCTATCGGATAAAATTCATAGCTATACTCCAATATGTAATGAACATCGGAGGCATTGCCCAAACGATTGATAAACACCACGCTGCGAACCACAAGTTTGGTTTCGGGGTCGTATTCGCGATTTATTTCGTAAAGTACTTCGCCGTCGTCGCGCGTTTCGAGCTCATGAATAGAATTATTATCGGAATTGTACTCTATTGCTGTTTCGGAATTGGGCTTTTCGCCTTCGTACTTCACCAGCACAACATTGTCTTGCGCATCGTGAACATAGTAATTGATTTCCGTATTTCCATAAGGATCTGTTTTAATCACTTTCACCACTTTGTCGCCCTCATATTCGATTTCTTCGGTTGAAAAGCCTGGCTCACCAAGTGCAAATGAACGCATCAATACCACATTGTCAGCATCGTTGTAGTTCCATTCGTTGCTTAAAACCATTTCGCCATACTCAAAAGCCTCTTCTTTCACCAGGTTCCCAGCTTCGTTGTAGCGCCAATTATGAACACCACTTTGTTCATCTTCGTCAACATCGATGGTAGTTTTACTAACAGGTTTTTTATTTTCGTAAGCCCAAGTACTGGTCGAGACAGTACCATCGGCATAATGAATCGATTCGGACAAAATATTGCCATCATCGTCGGTTTCAACGATAGTTTTTTCGCTTATTTCTTCTTCGTCGATGTAATACTCAGTAGTAATGGTGTTGTTGATATACGATTTCACAACTTTCTCTTCGAGCATATTGCCCCGCGCAAATGAAAGCGATTGCAAAACACGCCCCTTTTCGTCGTAGTGGATTTCTTCCGATACAAATACCAACTCTTTTGCTTCTGGATTGTTGAAATGGTCGAAATAAGGTTCTCGGCGGGTAACTTTTTTCGATTTGATGTGCTGTTCCATGATATTGATTTTTACTACCTTTGAGTTGCAAAAGTAAAAAAAAGCCCTTCACTATGAAAAAAAGCAGTCTAATATTAATAGTAACCATTTTCGCCATGCAGGTTTCAGCACAAAATATTCATTATCCCGAAGCTCAGAAAGTCGATCAAAACGACGATTATCATGGAACAAAAGTTGCCGACCCATATCGCTGGCTCGAAGATGAAAATTCGGATGAGACAAAAAAATGGATTGAAGAGGAAAACAACGTTACAAGGCAATATCTCGAAGAGATTCCATTCCGAACTGCAGTTCGCGATAGGCTGCAAGAGCTGTGGAACTACGAAAAATCTGGAATTCCCTTCAAAAAAGGAAATTGGATTTTTTGCTTTCGCAATTCAGGCATGCAAAATCAAAGCGTTTTGTATGTAAAAGAAGGCTACGACGGCAAAGAACGAATTTTGCTCGATCCCAATAAATTATCAGATGGAGGCACCACTTCGCTTGCCGATTATTCTGTTTCGCACAACTACAAATACCTTGGCTATTCCACTTCGGCTGGTGGAAGCGATTGGAACGAAATTTTTGTACTCGATATTGCAACCGGAAAACTCCTGTCCGATCATATCAAATGGGTAAAATTCAGTGGCATTTCGTGGTTCGAAGATGGCTTTTATTATAGTTCGTACGATGTGAAAGACGAGAGTAAGGCTCTCACCACAAAAAACGAATTTCACAAAGTTTATTACCACAAACTCGGTACGGATCAGAAAAGCGATGTTCTTATTTACGAAAACAAAGAATTCCCACTTCGTAATTATGGTGTTTACACCGACCGCGACGAGAAATATCTTTTTCTATCGGAAAGTGCCAGCACAAGTGGAAATGCGCTGTATTTTAAACCACTGGGAAAGAAAAAAACAGATTGGGTGAAAATTGCCGATGGTTTCGAATACGAATATGGAATTGTTTCGGTTATTGATGATCAATTCTATATGCTCACAACCGACGGAGCGCCCAATAGTCGTCTAATGTTGATTGACCCAAAGAATCCTTCAAAAGAAAATTGGAAAGAGGTGATTCCGGAAAGCAAAAATGTGCTGCAATCGGTAAGTCATATTGGTGGCAATTTTGTTGTCAATTATATGGAAGATGCTTCCAACAAGCTTTATATTTATTCAATCGATGGTAAATTGTTGAAAACGGTTGAACTTCCAGGAATTGGCTCGATTGGCGGTCCAGTTGGAGAACCCGACGAAAATGAGTTTTTTTATTCCTTTACCAGCTACACCATTCCTTCGCGAATTTACACCTGCAATGTAGTAGATGGGGCAAGTAAATTGTATTTTTCGCCATCTGTTCAATTCAACCCCGACGAATACATCACTTCACAGGTTTTTTTCAATAGCAAGGATGGCACAAAAATTCCAATGTTTATAACCCACAAGAAAGAATTGGAGCTTAATGGCGATTGTCCAGTATTGCTTTATGGCTATGGAGGTTTTAATATTAGCCTCACTCCTTCGTTTAGACTAACTGCCATTCCATTTCTCGAAGCTGGTGGTATATATGTTGTGGCTAATCTGCGTGGAGGTGGCGAATATGGACAAGAATGGCACCTTTCGGGCACAAAAGAGAAAAAGCAGAATGTTTTCGACGATTTTATTGCAGCTGCGGAATATTTGATTGAACATAATTATACCAATCCAAAACGAATAGCTATTCAAGGCGGTTCAAACGGTGGTTTGCTTGTTGGAGCATGCA
>DYON01000272.1 GCA_020720525.1 Acetofilamentum sp. | reverse complement strand
AATCGCCCGAAAACTTATCAAAGGCAGCATGATTGATCAAGTCGATATTCCAGAGGAAAATGAGGAGCAGGTGCACCAAAAATCCAAACAAGGCAAAATAGACCGCATATTTTTCGATAGACCTTACGCTTTTCTTAGAAAAAATTCTTTCAAAAACCTTCGAAATCCAGCTTGCAGTAGCCATGATATTACTTTTTTAGGTTCGTTTTAATTTGCAGTAAATCTACAAAGAAAAGCGTTACAAGATTTTTGGAAAAAAATGGATGAATTTTCTTTTGTAATCAGGAATTTTTAATAAAAAAAAGCCGGACGATTTGCCCGGCTTTTTTATCGAAATATGTTAAACTATTCGTTGATGGTAAAATCCATCGAAGCAAGACGTTTGTAGCTTTCGTAGCGCCATTTGGCGTTTTTAACGGCTTCTTTTGCTAGAATTTCAGCTTCAGCAGGGAAGGCCTGATGGAGAGAAGTATAACGAACTTCACCGGCAAGGAAATCGGTAAATTTATCCCAATCCGGCTCTTTTGAATCGAGTTGGAAAGGATTTTTTCCTTCGGCTTCCAAAGTTGGATTAAACCTGTAAAGTTGCCAGTAACCTGCTTCAACAGCCCTGTTTGATTCTTCCTGTGATTTTCCCATACCTGCACGCAAACCGTGGTTGATACATGGCGAATAGGCAATAATCAATGATGGTCCAGGATAAGCTTCGGCTTCTTTAATTGCTTTTAGATATTGCGATTGATTTGCACCCATCGCAACCTGGGCAACATAAACATAACCATAAGTCATGGCCATTGCGCCAAGGTCTTTTTTGCGGATTTTCTTGCCAGAAGCAGCAAATTTGGCTACTGCACCAACAGGCGTTGATTTTGATGCCTGTCCACCAGTGTTCGAATAAACTTCGGTATCCATCACCAAAACATTAATATCCTCACCCGAAGCAAGCACGTGGTCAAGTCCGCCATAGCCGATATCGTAAGCCCAGCCATCGCCGCCAAATGCCCACACCGATTTTTTAATCAGGT
The DNA here is from genome assembly GCA_020720525.1 of Acetofilamentum sp. Classification (GTDB taxonomy): domain Bacteria; phylum Bacteroidota; class Bacteroidia; order Bacteroidales; family DTU049; genus GWF2-43-63. The sequence continues at coordinate 2,528 of DYON01000272.1, read as the reverse complement.
ATTGTTTTTTAGCAACTATTTCGCGACCCAATTCCGATTTGTCGTTTTCGACCAAAGCAAGTAGTTTTGCCGAAGCTGTTTCGGAGCCAGCAACATCGTCGATAGCAGCTATCCACTCTTCGCAAGCTTCTTTCATTTGTCCGTTGAGACCAGCTGCAATGGCTTCTTTCATTTTCAAAACAAGAAATTCTCTCATTTTGGTTATACCAGTAGCAATTCCAAGTCCGTATTCGGCATTGTCTTCGAACAGCGAGTTGGCCCATGCAACACCTTTGCCGCTTTTGTAATTGGCAGTATATGGTGTCGAAGGAGCCGAACCTCCGTAAATGGAAGAACATCCAGTAGCGTTGGCAACAATCATTCGCTCGCCGAAAAGCTGAGTGATGAGTTTGATGTATGGGGTTTCGCCACAACCGGCACAAGCGCCCGAAAACTCGAACAATGGTTGTGCAAATTGGCTGTTGCGCACTGTTTTCAATTTGTCAACAATGTTGTCTTTGTAGCCAACTTTTTCGTCGAGATAAATAAAACGATCGGCTTCGGGCATCTGCTCGTCGAGTGGTTTCAGCACAAGAGCTTTGGGTTTGGCAGGACAAACATCGATACAGTTGCCACAACCTGTACAGTCGAGTACGCTCACCTGTATGCGGAAATTGTATTCTTTGAATGCACCATTGCCTTTTACAGTGGCTGTATTGGCAGGTGCTTTTGTTAATTCTTCGTCGGTGAGAAGGAACGGACGAATGGCAGCGTGAGGACATACATAAGCACACTGGTTGCACTGAATACAGTTTTCGGGAATCCATTCAGGAACAGTAACTGCAATACCGCGTTTTTCGTATTTGGTGGTTCCGTGAGGAAAAGTACCGTCTTCGATTCCTTTGAATGTAGAAACCTTGAGGTCATCGCCATTCTGACGGTTGATTACATCGGCTACATTGCGAATGAAAGCAGGTTTGTTGTCTTTTTCGTGATCAATTTTCACGTCGATGTTTTTCCATTCTTCGGGAACTTTCACTTCAATCACTTCGGCTCCGCGGTCGATGGCTGCATAATTCATTTTCACGATTTCTTCGCCCTTGCGGCCAAACGACTTGTCAATCGCTTTTTTCATTTCCTTAACTGCCAGTTCGTAAGGAATTACGTTCGAAATCTTGAAGAATGCCGACTGCATAATGGTGTTGGTGCGATTTCCTAAACCAATTTCTTCTGCAATCTGAGTTCCATTCATTATGTAGAACCTGATTTCGTTCATAGCCAAATACTTTTTCATTGAGTCTGGCAGACGTTTTTTGGTTTCTTCAATGTCCCAAATGCTGTTGAGGAGGAAAGTTCCGCCTTTTTTCAGACCTTTCAGCATGTCATAACGTCCCAGATACGCGGGCACATGACAAGCCACAAAGTCGGGAGTGTTCAACAAATACGGTGAACGAATGGGAACATCGCCAAAACGAAGATGCGAGGTTGTGAAACCGCCCGATTTCTTCGAATCGTATGCAAAATAAGCTTGGCAATATTTTTCGGTGTTGTCGCCAATAATTTTAATCGAGTTTTTGTTGGCGCCTACAGTACCATCCGAACCAATTCCGTAAAATTTTGCCGAATAAATACTTGGGTGCGAAATGTTGATTTCGGCAAGCTTTGGCAGCGAATGGAAAGTAACATCGTCAACAATACCAACGGTGAACAAGTTTTTAGGCTCGTTGGCTTTCATGTTTTCGTAAACCGAAATAATCTGTGCAGGAGTGGTGTCTTTCGAGCTCAAACCATAACGTCCGCCAATAACCATCGGAGCGTTGGGTTTGTTGTAGAAAAGATTTTTTACATCCATGTACAAAGGATCGCCTTCGGCACCTGGTTCTTTTGTGCGGTCGAGAACAGTGATGCGTTTTACCGAAGTTGGGAAAACTTTCATGAAATACTTTTCGCTGAACGGACGATAGAGATGAACAGAAATCAAACCTGTTTTTTCGCCTTTGGCGTTCAGATAGTCGATGGTTTCTTTGATGGTGTCGGTGATAGAACCCATGGCGATGACAATATTGTCGGCATCGGGAGCACCATAAAATGTGAATGGATGGTATTCGCGACCAGTAAGCTGGTTGAGCTGAACCATATAATCTTCAACAATATCGGCTATTTTGTCGTAAAATGGGTTGATAGCTTCGCGCGACTGGAAATAAATGTCGGGATTTTGCGCTGTTCCACGAGTAACAGGATGTTCAGGATTCAGCGAGTTGTCTCTGAAAGCCCTAAGAGCATCTAAATCGACCAAATCTTTCACGTCTTCGTTGTTGAGATACTCAACTTTTTGAATTTCGTGCGAGGTGCGGAAACCATCGAAGAAATGAAGAAAAGGAATTCTTGTTTTTATGGCAGCGAGGTGAGCCACAGGAGCTATGTCCATGATTTCTTGAACACTTCCAGTAGCAAGCATTGCAAAACCAGTCATACGTACGCTCATCACATCGGAATGGTCGCCAAAAATCGAAAGCGCTTGTGCAGCTATCGACCGAGCCGAAACGTGA
>DYON01000271.1 GCA_020720525.1 Acetofilamentum sp. | reverse complement strand
GCCGTGTCACGCACCAGAATGATTTGAAATGCAAAGGTGGATGACGCGTTGTTTGTACACCCTACACTCACTTTTTAAACGCCGCCCTGACCAATCCTTTGAGATCAATCGAGCCGAGCCCAAAGGGAATTTTAAGTTCAATCGAATCTTTGAATTTTTGCCAAAATGTTTTTTCATCTGGAATGGTCTGACTGTCGATGAGTGTGCGTAAAAATGCCATGATTTCTGCTTCAGTAGGCTTGGAATGGTACGCGGTGCCGAGTAATTGGCGAATATTGTATTTTTGCTTCGCACCTTCTGGACGAATTTCAGTTTCCCCATCTTGTAACCGCTCAAGCAAATCGTTGTAACTCACCGTAATTGCTGGATTATCTGGCAGGGCTAACCGTTCATCAACATGCAGGCGTGGAAAACTGTTGTGAATGTCGCGCAACAAAAATAACAGCACCGCGAGAAAATCTTGTTGGTGCGTTCCCATCAAGTGCAGTGTAATTTTTTGTGATTTTTCATCAAGTTGTACCAATGCCGTTGTTTGTTTGTGAAGATCACGCAACACCACGCCAGTTTTCCAAAGATAGTTTTTATCAATGTAACGCTGACTGCGTACCATAAAACGGGTAAAAATAGATTTTGGTAAAAAGTCTGAATAGAGCAAAATGAAATGGAGCGTCTCAATTTGTTGAATCTGTTGACGTAATTCTGTCAAATTGGGCTCGTCGTGTTGCAGTAGCTCAGGAAACAAGAGCGTATTTTCATCGAACCGATAGCAGAGTTCAAAGCGTTCAATCAAGCTAATCAAGTAGTCGTGTTTGTGACTGGGATAAGTTTTAGAATCAAGCAGTTGTGTCAGTTCGGTGCGCGGTAATTTGCCATTGATTGCCTGTTTTGCCGTGACGAGTTTATACACCGCTTCGGTGAGCCAACGGGGATTGATGACATTGGTTTCTCGCAGCCAAGGTTGGTCAAAATGGGTGACAATGCCCAATTCGTGCAGAAAATTGATCAGGGTGTGTTGCGCGCTTTCTTCATAAATTTCATTGGCTTGGCAGAGTTCGACAAAGTGATCGTAGCTGGTGAAATTTTTAGTTTGGGCTTGTTCGACAATCGCCGTTTTGACTTGCCACCAACTCGCAGGGAATAGCGTTTGTACCAGTTCAACCTTGGGAATGATATGTTGAATCGCGGTCATGAGGTCGGTTAAGCCCGCGTCCGTAGCACAGGAAATTTTGCAGAACTGTTTGATATTCGGAAATTTTTGCTTGAGTTGGTCGCGGGGCAGGTCGAAATGCGAATTTTCATCAATTTTGTTAATTACGATGATGACAGGCGCGTTGTCGCTCACTTGTTGAATTTGTTTGAGCCAATAATCGGTTTTAGTTTCACGGCGCGCATCCAGCACCACGAGGTATAAACTGCGTTTGGTGAGGAAAAATTGGTGGGTGGCGTGCATGATTTCTTGTCCGCCAAAATCCCAGCAGTGCAGTTTGACCGTTGCATTGTCGAGTGCGGGGACGGTCATTTCAACGGTGTTGAGGTTGATGCCGTGCGTTTGTGATTCAGCGCGATCAAAGGGTTGCTCACTTAATCGCTTGAGTAGGGACGTTTTGCCCACGCCGCCATCGCCCACAAGTAGGAGTTTGAGTTCGTTGAGGGGACGGGGTTTGACAACTGTTTTCTGTGCTGGCTTTAAAACTTCACTCTTTTCAAGCTGTTTCTCAGTCGGAGTGGTGATAACAGGTTGCTCTGGCGCAAGCGCGTCGTAGTAGTCAATGATGGCTTGTTTGCCTTTTTTGACAATTTCTACGGGGGGAATTTGGAAGTTGTGGTTGCCTTTAACGTCAATCCCGCTTCCCGGGTCATCATTGTTCCAATTAACCTCTAAATTGAGATGGAGTAGTTCTTTGGGCAATTGAGTGAGTTGATTCCCTCTCAAATTCAACGATTGCAACTGCTGCAACTGACCGATTTCTTTGGGTAACTGCGTGAGTTGATTATAGCTCAAATCTAACCATTGCAACCGCTGCAATTGACCGATTTCTTTGGGTAACTCCATGAGTCGATTACTCCACAAACCCAACGATTGCAACTGTTGCAATTGACCAATCTCTTCGGGTAACTGCTTGAGGTGATTTTCATCCAAACTCAACGTTTGCAACTGCCGTAATTGAACAACTCCTTTGGGGAACTGCGTGAAGTGATTCCCACTCAAATTCAACGATTGCAACTGCTGTAATTGAGCGATTTCTTCGGGTAACAGTTTGAGCCGACTACTGTACAAATTCAACGTTTGCAACTGCCATAATTGAATAACTTCTTTAGGAAACTGAGCAAATTGATTACTGCCCAAATTCAACGATTGTAACTGCTGCAATTGACCAATTTCTTCGAGTAACTGCTTGAGGTGATTCTCACTCAAATCCAACGTTTGTAACCGCCGTAATTGAATAATTTCTTTAGGAAACTGAGCAAGTTGATTACTGCTCAAATTCAACGACTGCAACTGTTGCAATTGTTCGATTTCTTTGGGTAACTGCCTGAGTTGATTACCCGTCAAATCCAACGACTGCAACTGCCGTAATTGAATAATTTCTTTAGGAAACTGAGCAAATTGATTACTGCTCAAATTCAACGATTGCAACCTCTGCAATTGACCGATTTCTGCGGGTAACTGCGCGAGTTGATTACGGCTCAAATACAACTCCTGTAACTGCTGCAATTGACAAATTTCTCTAGGAAACTCTTGTAGTTCACGCTTACATACTCCTAACCCAGTGACTTGTTGTTGAGCATTCAGTTGATAACCTCCTACTGAATTATCTTTAAACTTGTCTAGTTTTTCTAATTTCTTTCCAATCCGTTGTTCAAGTTGTGCAATGATGTCTAAATCGCTCATGGGGTGTTTTCCTTTTGTGTGATTGCAGGATTTATTTGATTATCATGATTTTTTGAATCAAGCCCATCCCATTAATCAAGAAAATCATGGTTCAGACTTTCTCACAATAACGGCAACGGCATGTAGAATTTTAGCACGACGATTTTGTTATTCGGCGGTTGGAATAAATTAAATAATCTCTAGCCCATCAATTACTTGAAAATGTTTAATATTTGCGGTAACGACAAGTAGCATTAGTAACGTGGCTTCCGAAGTTGTCGTACATAACTTTCAACATCTTGCATATCTTCCCGATCCTTCCAAATTCCAATCAAGGGCTGTTCTGAACGCTTCTTTACAGATGGGACAGTATTTTGATATTCCTGCAATAGAGAATTGACATAATCATCAATCTCCGGTAAAAGTTCAACCGGCAATTGCTGTATTTTCTCGTCAATCTGGGCAATGAGGTCTAAATCGCTCATGGGGTGTTTCCTTGTCTGAACCGGGATTCTCAGGATTTATTTGATTACCGTGATTTTTTGAATCAAGCCCATCCCATTAATCAAGAAAATATTGGTTCAGAAGTTGTTCTTTCAATAAACCAATTTTCAACCTCGATCCCAGAAAAAATCTTGCAAGAGACCATCTTGTAAACTGTAAATCCAGCCATGTACTTGTAAA
>DYON01000270.1 GCA_020720525.1 Acetofilamentum sp. | reverse complement strand
GAAAAATTCTTCTTTGCTAGTTCCACCATACAAATCGATGTCCGATTAATTCATTTATCTTGTTTTCAACCACTCATACCATTTATCCATGCCTTCGCCAGTGCGAGCCGAGACTTCGAAAAATAGCAAATTACGGTTGAGGCTGGATGCATATTCTTTGGTTTTTGCAACGTCGAAATCGACATAAGGAAGCAGGTCGATTTTATTGATAATGCATACCTGCGAAGTGCTGAACATGTTTGGATATTTCAGTGGTTTGTCGTCGCCTTCGGTAACGCTGATAACCACAACGCGGAAGCTTTCGCCTAAATCGAACAGCGATGGACAAACTAAATTGCCAACATTTTCGATTACAAGTAAAGCGTTTTCGGGCACTTCGAGTTGTTTGGTGGCTTTGCTCACCATGTCGGCATCGAGATGGCATCCGTTGCCAGTATTCACCTGAATCACCGGCGCACCCGTTGCATCGATGCGGTTGGCATCGTTCATGGTTTGCTGGTCGCCTTCTATTACATAAAAAGAAATATCATTTTTAAGGTACGAAATGGTTTTTTCGAGCAATGTGGTTTTGCCCGAGCCAGGTGAACTTACGAGGTTTAGTGCCGTAATGTTTTTTGCATCGAAGTAGCCACGGTTGCGCTCGGCCAGCGATTGATTCTTGTCGAGAATATTGTGAGCTAGTTTGTATTCTATATCATGTATGTGGTTATGATCGTGGCTGTGAGTTGTATGTTCGTGGTTGTGGTCGTGACTGTGCGATTGATCCTCGTGGCTGTGCTCGTGCATATACAAATGCACATCTGTGTGAGTGTGAGACTCTTGCTCATGGTCGTGATTGTGGTCGTGTGTGTAATTATGCTCGTGCGGGTGCAGATGAGAATGATAGTGGCTATGTTCTTCGCCAGGTTTGCGAATGGTTACTTTTTCGTTTGGATCGCTGCAGCCGCAAGTGTCGCACATGGTAATGTAGTTTAATTAAGTGCAAAAATACGAAAATCAACATTATCAAATACCGTATTGAATGAACTTTGCAAATAGTATGTATTGGGCTTTGAATGTTTGTTTACAACAGCATAGCGGCAATGATTGTTTTTTGCGTTTGCAATATATATGGAGTCGTTTAAAAGGTTATTATTACAATTAAATCCTTTGCGGTGAGTAAGATACATCAGCTGTGGATTGCCGTCTCCATTTACAAGTATTAGGTCGTTGCTTTCAGAAAAATTGTCCAATATGGGTTCAATAGTTAATTTGTATTTTTCTGAATTCTTTATAAAAAAATCGTGTTGCTGATTAGCAATGCTTTCAGTAATTCCGAGCAGCAGAACACTAAACATAATCCATCTCTTATTGATGGATGCAATTGCGTAGCCTGCCAGCAGAGCCATTACCGGAACAAACGGAATAATATAGTAATTGTGGTGATAAAAGAAAAAGCCAGATTTGAATATATACAAAAGAAATACGACAAAAACCATTGAAAATACGAGAATAATTTTTGTTTCTTTTTTAATAAGCATTAATACCATTCCACCAATGAACAGAAAAAACATGATAAAACCCGAAAATGCATCGAAATAGAAATTGTCAAGTGTTTTTCCAAGGTTGTCGGATAGTTCTTTTATCCCTGTAAGCATGGGGGTTCCAATATTGTACCAGTTTCCATATTCAGTAACCAGGAAGGGATTCCATATAAAATACCACCAGTAAGCCAGTAATAGGGGCACTGCAGTCATGGCAGAAATGGCGATTCTGTTTCTGATCTTAAAATTCCGATTTAAAACAAATGGTATCAGAATGACTATATATATGCCTGCAGGAATTTTTGATAAAAGAGCAAGTGAGCTGAAAACGGCATATAAAAATAGCCAAAGATATTTTTGTTCATGCAGAAATTTGAGTCCATAATATAAACCTATAAATATCAATGAAATGCAATAGGTGTCGGGCATCATTTTTCTGGAAAAACTGAACCAGATGGAGGTTGCTAAAATGATTGTTGCAAAAAAAGAAATCCTTTCATTGAAATTAGACAGTTTCAGTAGTTTGTGAAAAAATAATAGCCCCAGTGATGATATCAGTAAGTTTATGAGCCGTCCATACCAATGAGAATATCCGAAAAATTCGGCAAACAGAAAATGCAAGTAATTCAACGAAGGGAATTCCATGGCAATAATATCCGATTTGTCATTAAAGTCATCGATTCGAGGATACAATATATTTGGGTTAACTTCGGTGAAATTTCTTGCTACCATTAGTCCGGTTACCTGTCTCCAGTTGTGCCCAATTTCGAGAGGAGGATTGGTAATTCCAATAAGTCTAATCAGGAAAAAAAGAAATATCCAGAATTCAATTTTGCTTGTCCATCGTTTTAGAATTTCAAACGTGCTCATTTTATTGATTTGTGCAGGTATTAAAAAAACAGAAACCCATTTCAGATGCTGATTTTGGTAATCAACAATTCTTTTCCCCCAACGATTTCCGAATCCATCGACTGGCAATTCGGACAGGGTGTGTACCAGTCAGAATTGTCGAATTCGGTGTGGCATTTATTGCAAATCGATTTGCCTGCAATTTCGACAATTACCACTTGAGCTTTTTCGAGAATTGAGCCTTTGACGGCTTCTTCCATAGCAAATACGAGGCTGTCGGTTACTACTCCCGAAAGCTGACCAACTTCCAGTTCAATTCTGGAAATACTTTTCGCCTGATGCTCGCTGGCAAATTCTTCGGCGTAATCGACAATACTTGCGGCTATTGATAATTCGTGCATAATATTAGTTTTGTTTTTTACCTTCTATCATTTATCTTGAATCAGCAAATCCTCGGCAGCTGTTCGCCGGCCAGCATATCTATGATTCGCTTGCCGCCAATTTCAGTTTGAAGGATGGCTTTCCCTTGGTGGTCGGCAACAATTTCTCCAATAATTGAAGCTTCTTTTCCGAACTCGTTTTGACGCATGATTTCGAGTGCTTTTTCGGCGTCGTTTCGATCGACAACTACAATCACTTTTCCTTCGTTGGCCACGTAAAATGGGTCGAATCCCAGCAATTCGCACATCCCGCGCACGTTTTCGTTTATCACTACCGCAGTTTCGTTGACCATGACGCCCAATTTGCTGTTTTCGGACAACTCGCAAAGCACAGTGGCAATACCGCCTCTTGTTGCGTCGCGCATGAATTTTACACGACAGCCCGATTCCAAAATTTCTTGAATCATGCCATTCAGTGGTGCGCAGTCCGACGAGATGGCGGTGTTGAAATTGCCGAAGTTGCGTGCAGCCATGATGGTCATTCCATGGTCGGCAATACTGCCATTAATCAGAATTTTGTCGCCAGCGCAAATGTTTTCTCCACTACTGATGTGTTTGTGTTTTGGTTCTAAAAATCCAATGCCAGCTGTGTTGATAAACACTTTATCGCATTGACCTTTGTTCACCACTTTGGTGTCGCCTGTAACAACAACAACTCCAGCTTTTTGGGCTTCTTCGGCCATGGTGGCAACAATTTTCTCAAGGTCTTCGAGCGGAAAGCCCTCTTCGATTATAAAAGCCGAGCTG
>DYON01000269.1 GCA_020720525.1 Acetofilamentum sp. | reverse complement strand
CGCCGCCATTGTTGCCAGTTCCAGCCACCACGGTGAATTGAGTTTTTTTGTCGGGAAACATATCTGCAATCCATACAAAGCATAGATTTGCAGCACGTTCCATTAGTTTTTCCGACGAAACAGGCTCGTGCTCAATGGTATAGGCATCGGCAGCACGAATGTTTTCTACAGAAAGAATTTTTAGCATATTCTAATGACCACCCGATTGCCAAGGCAAATGCATAAGCACACTTCCGAGAATAAAAATATATGCAATCATGATTATGAAAAACAAGGCACTCAACGAAAGCCCAATAATTCCAGTAATCTTGCCTGCTTTAGCGTTGCCTATTGAGCTTTCGTTGTACATGCTCGGATTGGCTTCGTAGGCTTGGGTTGCTTTGTTTGCAAGAACAATGGCAATCACACCCATTACAATGCCTGGTATTGCATAGCACCAAACAAAAACAATAGAAAGAATTCCTAAAACCAGCGAACCAGTGGCATTGGGTATTGGTGGTTTATACTGATACTGAGTTGTGTTTTGTTGATTTTCCATTTTATATGCTTTTAAGGGTAAAATTAATAAGAAATATCGATATTACAACTATTGTTGCAACAACCAAGGCTTTTCCTCCTTTTCTCCATTTAAAAATTAGTTGCAATATTCCCAGCAACACAAGCAAAATGAGCGGAATTAATCCTGGATGTATCGAAATGCTTTCTGCAAAATTTCCTTTCAACAATTCTACAAATGCCCTTTGAAGTCCACATCCTGGACATTCGTGACCTGTAACATTTTTTATCAGACAGGTTCCCTGATGGTTTTCGAGATAGTTTATCAAGTTGAACCAGATTGAAAGCAACATGCTAATTTTGTTTTCCTATTTTGTGACCGCTAATTGCGAAGAAAAGTATATACAGATAGCAAGGAATGAGAATGATGTATGCCAAGTGCATATTGGTGTTGTCCGACAATTTCCCAAATAGAGGACTCATGATTGCACCTCCAATAATTCCCATAATGAGCAACGCTGAAATGATGGGTATTTTCTTGCCAGTTTTTTCAATTGCCAATGGCCAAATGGCTGGCCACATCACCGAATTGGAAATGCCGAGTAAAATAATAAACAACAACGATGTGGTTCCGCTTGCAAGAAGGGCTACCGAAGTGAAAAAAAGTGCACTGAGTGTAAAAAGTAGAAGTGCTTTTTCCTGACTAATAATTTTGGGGATGAGTGCTATACCAACGAAGTAGCCCAATATCATTCCAGCCATCACATACGAAGTAAAGTAGCTCGGATTCAACAAATTAACTTCCCAACCAAATAAATTGATTAAATATGGATCGGGGTTCAGATAGCGACCGTAAAGAATAACGCTGTCGCCAACCACAACTTCGGCTCCAACATAGAAAAATATCGCAAAAACGCCAAGCCAAGCATAAGCGGGCAGCCCTTTGGTGGTGAATTTTGTGTCGGGTTCGTTGCCTGCTATTTCTGGCAATCGTGCATAGCGAACCATCAGAGCCAAAATAGCAAGTACTACAGCCATTATAATATATGGAATGGCAATTTTAAGTGCCAATTCGTCGAGATAAACCATTTTTGCCGAACTAGTAAGATTCGAAAGCTCTTCCTGAATTTCTGTGTCCGATTTCGAAAGAAGCAACGATCCAAGAATTATTCCGCTGAATGCGCCAGCAAGTTTATTGGCAACCCCCATTATACTGATTCGCTTAGCTGCACTTTCTACCGGACCAAGTAGCGTTACGTATGGGTTCACAGCAGTTTGGAGCATGGTGAGACCAGTGCCTTGAACAAAAAGACCAAGCAAAAACACCCAATATTCGCGTGTATAGGCTGCTGGAATGAATATCAATGTTCCAACAATCATGATTGCTAACCCAAACGTCATGGAATTGACAAATCCGAATTTTTTCAGAATAAATGAAACTGGTATGGACATCACAAAATAGGCAATATAAAAGGCCGATGCAACATAAAAAGCCTGTGCAGTGGTGAGTTCGCAAGCTGTTCGCAGAAATGGAATCAAAACACCATTAAGCCAAGTTACAAAACCAAAAATAAAGAAAAAGATACCAATGACAAATAGTGCAAAGGTCAATCCTGATTTATTTTGTTGAATCATTCGAATAATTTTGACAAATATCTGAATTTTCTGCGTTCCAAAAACTATGAAGTGAAAATATAGAATCTTTTAGAAGCTGTCTGAAAATACATCCTCTTTGCGACTCTCTGCGCAAAACTCTGCGCACTTAGCGGTTGGGTGAAAAAAATCCGTGTTCTATTTGCGTTTGAAAGTAAAACCTTCTGCCTCTGCAGTTGGTAAGAAGAATTGGATTGCAAATCGAAAATTAGACAGTCTTTTAATATTCTTTGAAAAACTTGATGGAAATCACCACTGGATTCAAACGAACTGCAATTGGATTGTTCGATTCGAATTCGTTGTCGCCCATCAAAGCATTGTAGTCGCTGTTTCCCGATTCGTTGAGAAAATCGGAAATGCCTAATTGAATAGAAATAGACAATTTATCTAATTTTCCACCACTAAAATCCATTATTGTTCCACCATAATCCCAGCCAAAACCAGTGAAAGTAAATGGTTTTCCATTCATTTCGCTGAGCTGAGCGAGTGTTGTTCCTAATTTTATTCCAGCAACTGTTTTCCAGCGGCTAACAATTCCCAATGTGTCGTTTTCAACGTTGTAGGTAGCAGTGTGCGATATACTAACAACTCCTTCGCGCTTTTTTTCGTTGCTCCAAGCTATTTCTACTTGGTTGTGCGTTTTGGGATAGAGCAATGTAGCCATCGATTCTTCGCCTTCGGCGCCATAAACGGTGTCGAATATCACGTTTTCTTTCCCAAAAATCTCAATCAATTCAGCTTCGCTGGCAATATTGAATAAATGGTCTAATGTGTCGGTTTGCACTTTCTTTTCTGGTGCATTGTCAACGGCGGTGGTTTTGCTTGTTTGGCTTCCGCAGGAGCTTGCAACAATTGCAAGTAAAATCAGAATGTATTTCATCTTTTTTGTTGTAAAATTACTTATTTTTTTAAATCTGAGTTTCGAAAATTGATCGCTTGTTGTTGATGCAATACTTAATTAAAAACCATTGTCATGCTGAGACTACCAGCAAAACATGTTTTGCAACCTGAAAAATAGTGAACAAAAGAACAGTCATCCTGCATCGTCATCCTGAACTATTTATCATCCTGCATCGTCATGCTGAACTGGTTTCAGCATCTATGCAGGATGACAATGGAAAATCGTTTAGGTTGTGATGTTTTTGGGGTTTTCTTCAAAAAATACATTCTTCCTTGCAGTAGGAGAGATTTTGAAACAAGTTCGGAATGACTGCAAGGAAGGTCGTTCGATATATTCCGAAACCAGTTCAGAACGACGCTGGTCGGGATTGGCTTTTTGTAAATGGCATTGATTTCATCGTCATTTTTCCCTTTGTCATTCTTCGATACATTTCACGGCTTTTTCGCATTGTTTGCCACGAAACACTCTGAATGACAGCCTGTTAATGGTTTTTATTTTGTGAAATAATAAAAA
>DYON01000268.1 GCA_020720525.1 Acetofilamentum sp. | reverse complement strand
GATAGTCGATAGCATTCATAATTCCATCGGCGAATTTGCTTTGCCTAAAAGCATCGAAAACAACATGATTGATAACATAATCAAAATCTTCGTCGCTAATTCGGGTTTCGGTTTTCGGACACGAAATCATTCGAATTTCGCCCAAATTGTTCGAAATCACAAAAAGAATTCCTTCGTCGTTGTTGCATATTTGCCATTTGTTACTTACAGCATCGGCGAAATCGGTAAACGATTTGTAATCGCCAAAACTTGGGTTGGTTATCACTGCTATCGGGATAGCGTTTTTGTCGGAAAAGGAGTTGCATTTTTGTGTAAGTACTTCAGCTTCAGATTTACTAAAAAGCCCTTCGTAGTCGGTTACAACACCTTTTTGGTTGGGTGTGTTGTGAATTTCGACTTCTTCGCCAGTAATTTGAAAATCGGTTTCATCGTTTTTTTGTTTTTTGTTGCCGCATGACAACATAGAAAACAATAATACGGTTAAAAATCCACAGAAAAAAATACGCTTACTCATAAAAAGATTTGCATCAAAAATAGTAAAATGCTTCGACATATTATTTTAGTGTAAAATTTTTTCCAACAACTGTATGTTATAATCTATCGATTTCGACTTCCCATCCGAATTGTACATCATCGAAAAAAGATTTTCATGAACATGTTCTATTTTTGGTCGCACAATTTTCATGGTGCTGTTGAGCAAATGATTTTTTTCGGTGAAACCATCTTCGAGTAAACAATACACCGAAGGTAACCAACGTGAAGGATATTTTTTTGCAAGTACTGTATCGAATCGAAGTTTGTTTATTTCATGTGTAATTAGCTCGATGGTTTTCTTTTTTCCATCGGGCGAAGCAAAATCGACAGATGTCGATGTGAGCATTTTTCGAAGTTGAACGTCGTTCAGATACACAAGAGCTGTTGTGAAAGGATTCTGATTGTTGTGCAAATACACCTGACTTAGCAATGGCGAATGAAAAATCATAGCTTCTTCGAGCGATTCGGGGCTGTATTTTTCGCCATCATTACCAATAAGTAAACTCTTGAATCGACCTTTAACAAACAAAAATCCGTCGCTATCAACATAGCCCAAATCGCCTGTGTGTAAAAAGCCATTTTGCAAGGTTTCGGCACTGGCTTTTTCGTTTTTCCAATAGCCCAACATTACATTTTTGCCCTTTACGCAAATTTCGCCTGTTTGTCCATTGGCTAAAGGTTGTCCATTTTCATCGGCAATCATTAGTTCAAGGTCGGGAACAATCTTTCCCGACGAACCCATTTTGAATTTTCCAGGTCCATTCGATGAAATCACAGGAGCAGCTTCGCTCAAGCCGTAGCCTTGATACATTGGAATACCAATGGTGTTGAAAAATTTCTGAATGTCGATATCGAGCAAAGCTCCTCCACCAACAAAGTAGCGCAGGCGACCACCAAAACCAGCTCTGATTTTCGAAAAGACCAACGAATCGCCCAGTTTTACGATAGGTCGCAAAAAAATGCGCAATCCTTTTCCTGCATTGTATCCTGTTCCATTGTACAGCATTCCTAATTTTAAAAACAGATTGAACAAAAAGCGCACGATGAGTCCCTTTTTTTCGATTTCCTTTTCAATATTTCCTTTGAAGTTTTTAGCAAGAGCTGGTACACTTAAAAGAAATACAGGCTTTATTTCGCGAATATTTGTAGGTACATTGCGCAAAGCTTCAACTGCCGATTTTCCACCATCTACAGCTGCCAGCGAAGCTCCTTTGTAAATAAGTGAATAGAGCCCAACGGTGTGTGCAAACGAATGGTCCCACGGAAGCATAAGCAATGTAACAAAATCGGGATTGACCTCAAACATGGCTGTTGCTTGCTTCACATTCACAATGTAATTTTCATGCGAAAGGACAATACCTTTGGGGTCGGCTGTTGTTCCCGAAGTGTAGCAAATGTTTACAGCTTCTTCGGTTCGTGCATACGAAGCTACCGCAGCAAGACGATTGTGGGTTTCGGTTTCGGCATTTTGACCTTCTTCGAGCAATTGACTCAATAAAAACTCGTTGCTAAGCACTTCGATGCTATTCGATTGTGGTAAATCGATGATGACAATTTTCTGCGTTAAATGGTACATTTCTTTTACCTGACGAACCAATTCGAGAAAACGAGGCGACACAACAATGAATTTGCTTTCGCTGTGGTTGATGCGGAAATACAGCTCTTCCAGCTCTTCGATTCTGATAGAAATGGGTACACTCACCGCACCCGAAGCAATTATTGCAAGCTCGGCTAGTAGCCACCATGTGCGACCTTCGCTGTACAACACAACTTTTTCGTCGGGCTTTAGTCCCAATTTCATAAGTCCACCTGCGAGGTTTGTTACTTTGATATGGGCTTCGGAATAGCTGGTTGCATTGTACAAGCCGTCTTGCTTTTCCCATACAAGAGGATTGTTGCCAAACGATTCAACAGCATTTTCGAAGAGATTGATGAGCGTTTTCATGTAGAAGATTGTTGTGCGAAGATAAAAATAAAATGTCAATATATTCATGCAAAGCCGAGACTTAAAACTGATTGATATAACATTGTTCTGCCATTTTGACGGGAGCAAGTGAGGCAAAACCGGCGAAAAGCGACAATATGGCAGTGAGCTGATTTGATTGAAAATATTGTAGTATATTGAGATACAGCAATATAATATTTTTTCAATATAAAATTGAGTTGATTTGGTATTTGTTTTGACAAGAGCGAGTCGGAATTCAAAAACAAAAAAATAAGGAGGACACCATGTTACCAGTAATTAGAACAAACAACCACTTTCCGTCAATTTTGGACGAGTTTTTTAACAACAATTTTGCCCACAGCAACAATGAACGATTTGCCACTCCAAAGGTAAATGTTTCCGAGAACGAAAAATCATGGAATATTGAACTTGCTGTTCCAGGATTAGAAAAAGAAGACTTCACGATTGCAGTGAACGACGACGTACTTTCTATCAGCAACGAGAAGAAAGAAGAGAAAAAAGAAGAAGGAAAGAACTATATGCGTCGCGAATTCAATTATTGCAGTTTTTCACGTTCGTTTATGCTTCCCGAATTGGCCGATATCGAAAAGATTGATGCCGCTTATCGCAATGGAGTACTCGAAGTTAGTATCCCTAAAAAAGAAGCTGAAGTTAAGCCAGACGTGCGAGTTATCAACATTCGCTAATTTCATTTTTTCATAGGCTGAAAGAGAAGGCTTAGTCCTTCTTTTTTTATGGGCAGAATTTAATTTCACTCTATTTTTAGGACGACCGATTTCCAATACCGATGCGAAGTTCGAACATGCTCAATCTCGGCATATTCTTGCATAAATCGTTGAAAATACGCTTCGCGAGCTGTGTAGGCCGCCCAGCCTTGCTGATTTTGGTAGAGCTCGGCTTGAATGACCTTGATTTCTTTTCGCATGCGCATAAGCGTGGTCCAATCGGCATAGTGCTGTAAGTATTTGCTCGAAACTCCCCGAGTTTTATTAAATATGAGTGATTTTAAATCGCTGTCGAAGCGGCTCGAGTTCTTATCGTCAAGGTCGAAGGGATTGTCGGATTTGCT
>DYON01000267.1 GCA_020720525.1 Acetofilamentum sp. | reverse complement strand
AGCTCCACTTGCGTTGCCATAGCAAGTAATGTCGGCTACTACCTGAATCTGCGCATCCAATGGCAGCAGAACCGCCATAAGCGCAAAGGAAAGGATAAATTTCTTCATGTAGGTGGTGTTGTTCTCTGCAAAGTTAGACTTAAAACAGTCAACATAGTTGCATGTTTAGATTAATTTGACAATAAAATTTGTAAGCGATAATCAACCTCGAATATTTTCAATTGGGTTTCATTGAATTATTCTTGCGGTTTATTTCCTAAAAGCCATACTTATAGTAATTAAAAAATCACTATTTTTACTATGTTTTTTAGTTATAATAAGCTTCAAAAAGGCTTGCATTGGCTTTAAATCGTAAACACAATTGAAAAATGAAAAAATATCAGATAGAACTTGAACCCAGCAAATTTTATCACATCTACAATCGTGGTAACAACAGCGAAAAAATATTTTTCAATCAGGAGAATTATCAATTCTTTTTGCGTCGCTACAACGAATACCTATCTAGCTGCGTTGAAACGTATGCTTTTTGTTTATTGCCCAATCATTTCCATTTGCTGATTAGGGTGAAAGAAGGCAATGCCGATGCTATAAAATCTTTGCATCTTGAAGATGCAAAGATTTTTGCACCCCCCGCAGCCGCCTTTCACCGCCTTTTCACTAGCTATTCGAAGGCAATAAACAAACAACAAAAACGACATGGCAGTTTGATTGAAAATCCATTTAAAAGAATTGAAATCGACACCTCTGAATACCTTATCAATCTGATACTGTATATCCACACCAACCCTCAACTACATGGCTTTGTAAAAGATTTTCGCAACTACAAATGGAGCAGTTATAACGAGATTTTGAGCGATGAACCCACCAATCTACAGAGAACATCTGTTATAAAATGGTTCGCCGAAAAAGACAACTACCGATACTGCCACGAAAAGAAAATCAATCTGGAAGCCCTCAAAAAATTCACTTTTGATTAATTAATAAATGAGTATATATCTACATTAGCGGGTGCTCTACGTTTTTCAAAAGATAATTCCCACTATTTCAGGATTCAAAAGCTTATGGGAAATAAAAAGAGGCTCACCACAAGGCAAACCTCTTTTTGAACTAAAAAAACAAACATATTTGATCTACAATTCGCCTTCTTCTACTTTCACCCATGAAAAAAGAAATTTAACCAATTTATTAAATGAAGATTAAATCATTTTATCTATCTTTGACATTAATAAAAACCTCATTATGAAAATTGAAAAGATACCTCAAAGCCTTGAAGAATTTATAGCCTTGCGCGATATGGTAGCACGAACACCCGAAGGAGGGCTGGCATGTTTTATTGTTGCGCTGCATCATTTTTCGACTGGCCATGCCGACGGCCTTAGCATGATGATAATTTGCCGCGACATAAACGACCTAAGCCAATCGAACACTCCTGGCAATTACAAGGGCTATATACTCAGAAATTCGGAGTTGCAACTTACCAAAATGCAGATTGGGAAACAAAAATACATTCCAGCAGCCTATTTTGTGGGGTCAACACCCGACAACAATTACACAATTCCAGCATCTGGTGCCGAATTTCAGATGTCGACCAACGCATACAGTGGCGATATTGCTTCGGGCAGAATTAAAATTTATGTCACTTGCTCTGGCACTGCAACTCCTCGTCCAGCAACCATGGTCATAAACGACAAAGGAATCTGGAAGGTTAAGGAATATAGCAGCCTAATTACTGGCATTATGGCTCCAAAATCGGAGATGCGACAAGACGATTTATAGCAATTCGATTCTGAAAATAACGGACTCAACAATGCAGCTGCAAATTGTAAATTCAGCATTGTAAAGGCACAACAATCCAATCGGAAATTGTTTGTACTTTTGTAATTCACCCGTTACACTATGCAAATTATCCGAAGTACTGACAATTACAACATCCCCGAAAGTGGAACATGCATTACCGTTGGCACATTCGATGGTGTGCACACTGGACATACTGAAATATTGAGGTTTCTAAAATCGATAGCCAGCCAAAACAAGCTTCCATCCCTTGTGTTCACATTTACAAGTCATCCGCGCTTTGTACTGAACAAAGATGCCGAAGAACTGAAATTGCTCACTACACCAGAAGAAAAACAATATTTGCTCGATCAATCCCAAATTGATTATTTGTTCGAACAAGACTTCTCCGAGCAATTTGCTTCGCTTAGTGCAAGCGATTTTGTAGTTGAGATATTGATAAAAAAGCTTCGCATGAAAAGCCTTGTGGTTGGTCACGACCACTTGTTTGGCAAAAACAGAGAAGGAAATTTTGCTTTGCTCCAGAAATTGAGTTCGGAATTCCATTTTACACTTCATCAAATTCCGGCTGTAAGCAATGCTGGTTTTAATGTGAGCTCTACCAAAATACGCAACCTTCTTTCGGCTGGCGATGTAGCTTTGGCAAACGAAATGCTGGACTATAATTATTCGTTTGCAGGCGAAGTGATTCAAGGATTTGGGATAGGTCGCGAATTGGGCTTTCCAACTGCAAATATTAATAGAGCTAAAATTGAGAAATTGTTGCCATCTGCTGGAGTTTACATCATCAAAGCCAAACTTAACAACGAATTTCACGACGGACTGCTCAACATTGGGAATAGGCCAACATTCAATGGAAGCTCGATTCAAATAGAAGCCCACCTTTTCGATTTCGATCGTCTTATTTATGGTGAAAAACTTCATATTGAATTCCTACTGTTTTTGCGCCCCGAAATGAAATTTGCCAATAAAAACGAATTGGTGATGCAAATACGAAAAGACCGCGACAAAGCGTTACAATATTTCGGAAGAATATGCTGAAACAACTGATATACATATTGCTTTTTGCGTTGCCATTTTATTCTGTCGGACAAAACATGCCCGATTCGAACATTGATGCTCCCGATGTTACCATTTACACCAGCATCGACGCAATAAAAGTAAATCCCGACAGCGTTTTATATATCGATTTCAGCAAACAAAAGCTTAGCAAAATTCCCGACGAAGTTTTTGAATGCAAAAATCTGGTTTACCTCGACTTGAAAAGAAACAAAATTGAAGAAATACCAGCCCGTATTGGCGAACTGCAAAAACTCCGAGTTCTCAACATGTCGCGAAACAAACTCGTTAAACTGCCTTCCGCTATTGGAAAATGCATCCAATTGCGATCGCTAATTCTCAACCAGAATGCTATTTCTGAAATCTGTCCCGAAATTGGATTGCTTATTAATTTGGCTGTGCTCGACCTGTGGGGAAACGAAATAGACCGTTTGCCGACAGAAATCACAAAAATAAGCGAAACACTCAATTTTCTCGATATGCGCGTAATTTATATGACTCACGAAGCTCAGGAGGAAATTGAACTGTTGCTTCCTGAAACAACTATATATTTTTCGAATGGTTGCAATTGCAAATAGACGTCCAATTATCAGTGTTTTTTAACGCCTCATAAGTTTATCACACTGAAAGCGTGACCTCATCGCCTCATCACTCCCTCGCCTCATCACCTAATCGCTACCACGCCTCATCGCATAATCGCTCCCACGCCTCATCGCCTCATCGCATAATCGCTCCCACGCATCAT
>DYON01000266.1 GCA_020720525.1 Acetofilamentum sp. | reverse complement strand
TGACTCCACAAAGTGGCTGCTTGAATGCTTCCAGTAGCAAACAGAAAACCCAAAAAAAGAAAAATATTTTTCATTCGCATATTGCTCTTAAATTACAAATGCAAAGATACGCATCAAACCATGCTAAATGCAACTCATTTAACATATTATGGGGGGGTTACAAATGGTTAACACACGCTAAAATAGCTTGAGCACATCGTTGAGGTTGGCATACACAATGAGCGCTAGCAAAAGGAAGAAGCCTATATACTGAGCTATTTCCATCACTTTTTCGGATGGTTTGCGACCGCTGATAATCTCGATGAGAAGAAATAAAACATGCCCGCCATCTAAAGCTGGAATTGGGAGGATATTAAGAATTGCAAGCATAATGGAGAGAAATGCAGTTAGGCTCCAAAACGATTGCCAATCCCATGCACCTGGAAAAAGATTGCCAATAGCCATAAAACCACCCACGTTTTCGTATCCGCGTACATTTCTGTTGAAAATGAGTCCGAGCTGTTTCCAATAACTTTTAACTGTGCTTACTGCCTTTTTAGCTCCGGCTGGTATGGCTTCGAAAAAGCTATATTCTTTGGTGTTTACGCCAAAAAACCTATTCAAATCGCTTACAGGAACCAATTCAACCATTCCCATTTCGTTTACTTTCATCGAATATTTTACAATGCTATCGCCTCTGATTGACATAATTTGCATTTCTCCGTTTTTATGACGGGCAGCCATTGTCTTAAATTCGTCGTGAAACGAAATCAGTGTATCGTTAATACCAATAATTCTATCGCCAGGTTTTGCCAACGAGGAAATATTGATTGATGTGTCGGGGATGACATCGATAATCATGGGCATTCGAGGCAAAATCATGCTGGCTCGTTCCGAATCGATCATTTTCTTCACATAATCGGAGGGGACATTTAAAACTTTTACCGAATCGTTTCTCTCAATAGTAATAGTTTTAGCGTTTTCGAGTAAAATAGTAGGAACAATGGCGAAAAAATCGTCAATAACGACGTCGTCAACTATATTGATAATGTCGCCATTCTGTAAGCCAAGTTGCATTCCAAGCGAATCGACAGCAATTCCATCTTTAACATTTTGGTTGGGGAGGTATTGTTCGCCCCAAGTCCAAAGCATGAAAATGTAAATTACCACAGCAAGGATTATATTTACTGTAACGCCCCCCACCATGATAATAAGACGCTGCCAAGTTTTTTTGCTTCGAAATTCGTAGGGTTTAGGCTCCTGCTTCATTTGCTCTTTGTCCATCGACTCGTCTATCATTCCAGCAATTTTCACGTAGCCTCCCAGTGGCAGCCACCCAATTCCATATTCAGTATCGCCTTTTTTGAATTTGATGAGCGAAAACCAAGGGTTGAAAAAGAGATAAAATTTTTCGACACGAGTACCAAAAAGACGTGCAGGTACGAAGTGTCCGAATTCGTGAAGAATAACTAAAATTGAGAGGCTGAGTACAAGTTGAGCAATTTTAATCCAGATTTCCATAGTTTAATTGTTTTTCAGCGATTTGCAAAAAACTCTTGTTTCGTTGTCAAGAGCTATCAAGTCGGCCAATGTTGTTGTTTTAATTGATTCAAATTTTCGAAGTGCATTTTCGACCATGTTTTGCATGCCAACAAACGATAATTGTTCGTGCAAAAACAAATCGACTGCTACTTCGTTGGCTGCGTTAAGAGCACATGGAGCTCCACCACCTATTTCTATTGCTCGATAGGCCATCGCTAAATGATGAAATGCTGTTGTGTCGGCTTTTTCGAACGTGAGCGATGCAATATCCAAAAGACCACCTGTTTGAAAAGGCGCTTTCAGTCGTTGGGGCCAAGTGAGAGCATACAAAATGGGCAAGCGCATATCGGGTTTGCTCATTTGTGCTTTTATTGAGCCATCAACAAACTGAACCATCGAATGAATAATCGATTGTGGATGTACCAAAATATCGATTTTGTCTGTTTCGATATTAAACAGCCAGCGAGCTTCAATCACCTCGAAGCCTTTGTTCATCAAAGTTGCCGAATCGATGGTTATTTTGTCGCCCATCGACCAAACAGGATGAGCAAGTGCTTGTTGAAGCGTTACTTTTTGGAGTTGTTCCGATTTGAACCCCCTGAAAGGTCCCCCCGATGCAGTGAGAATGATTTTTTCGATACTGGCCGACGATTCGCCCTGCAAGCACTGCATGATGGCAGAATGTTCGCTGTCGATGGGAATAATCGGAGCATTGTGTTCGATCGACAGCTTGGTTACCAATTCGCCAGCAACAACCAGCACTTCTTTGTTGGCTAAAGCAAGTTTTTTGCCTGCTCTGATGGCGCTAACTGCTGGCTCGAGTCCCGAAATGCCAACCATAGCTAGCACAACAGTGTCAACTTCGCTATTTGCAGCTGCATCGGCAATTGATTTGCTGCCGCAAAAAACTTTGATATCGGTGCTTGCAAGAGCTTCAGAAACCTGGTTGTAAGCATTTTCGTTGCCAATTACAACCATGTTCGGATTGAATTCGATAGCCTGACGAATGAGTTCTTCGGCATTGGAACCAGCCGTAAGTACTTCGACGGTAAAAAGTTCGGGATAAACACGACAAATATCGAGAGTCTGCCTTCCAATAGAACCCGTTGAACCCAGTATGGCTAAGCGTTGTGGCATATTAGAAAGCGATGTAATTTTCGGGATTGACAGGCTGCATATCGATCCACAATTCAAAATGCAGATGCGGACCCGTTGTGTTTTCGCCAGTGTTGCCAATTATAGCCAAAGGGTCGCCAGCATAAACTGTTTCGCCCTGTTTTTTAAACAGGGTAGAATTGTGCATATACACCGAAATCACTTTGCCAGGGTGAAGAATTATAATTGTAAAACCGCCCGATAAAGTCCAATCGGAAAATAAAACCATACCATCCGAAATACTTTGAACAATGGAGCCTTTTGGAGCACTAATATCGACCGCAAAATGACGATTGGCAGCATTGTATTTATTCAGGATGCTCCCTTCGAGCGGCGAAAGCAAATACAACCCAGTTGCGTCCGAATTGCCAGCCATTGTTTTGGTGGTGCTTCCATCGGTATAGCTGGAATATGAACCAATGAGCATGGCCGAATCGGTTTCCATCAGCAAGCCGAAGAAATTTTGAAAATATACATCGCGAGCTACCAATTCTTGTTCGAGACTGTCGGTTTTCATCGAAAGACGATAAACCATTTCGCGCTCTTCGACGCTGCCATAGCCAGGAATGTATTCACGAAGCGGAGTAAAGGCAATCAGAAAGACAGTTATTGTGATAAGGGCAAGCGAAATGATAGTAAAAACAACAAATACATTCAACCTCGACAAACGCAACGAGAATTTCTCCTCGAAAGTGCTTTCGTTCATGATTGATAACCGGTACGTAAACCGCAGTTTATGCAATATTCGTTTCCAGCGGCCTTTTTTATCCATTTTCCCTTACTTTAGAATCTGCAAATATCGGATATTTTTTTGAAGGAATAAAATAGCTGCAATAAATGTCAGCAATTCAACAATTAAACCTAAGTACAAGTAATAAATGCGACTTTTACGGGAAATAAATTGAGCAAACATTTTTATCAAA
>DYON01000265.1 GCA_020720525.1 Acetofilamentum sp. | reverse complement strand
ATCGTTTACCAGACTCTATTACAATCCGGCAGCAACAGGACAAAACGAAGGCTCAATATTTAATTTTCTTACTCGCTACCAATGGGTAAATGTAAACGATGCTCCGGTTACAATGCTAGCCAATTACCAGCATTATTTTCAGAAATATCATTTTGCGGCTGGGTTAAACGTTGTAAACGACAAATTGGGGCTCGAAAATAACTACAACATTAAGGCTGCCTACTCGTATAGAGTTTATACAGGCGAAAATTGTTTCCTTAGTTTTGGAATTGGAGCTGGAGTTCTTTCGAAAAACATCGATTTTGGACGAATTGTTTACGAAGAAGCTGAACCAGCCAATTATACTTTCGAAAACAAATGGAAACCCGATTTCGATGCTGGAATTGAGATGAATTGGAAATATCTCACTTTGGGTACATCGGTTACCCATATCAACAACTCCGAGAATGCAGCAAATCTTTACACTGTGCCTCGTCATTACTACTTCTACAGCCGTGGAATTATTTCAGTGAACGAAAATTTTGCAATTTCGCCATCTTTTTCAATCAATAGCTGCTCATATCGTACTCAATATGAATTCAATCTTTCGTCGTTCATCAACAAAACGCTTTACACAGGTTTAAGCTATCGCTTGAACGAATCGTTTGTGGTTCTTGCTGGTGTACAAATAAATGAGACTTTTCGTATCAATTATTCGTTCGATATGAATGCAGGTGCATTCAACAACACCATGAGTGGTGGAAGTCACGAAGTTTTGCTCCAAATTAAGCTTGGTGGAAAAAATGATGTGATTCAGGCCTCGCCTCGTTTTTTCGACTAAGACAATATCAGGGGGGAGTATTCAGGGAGTTGATGGGAGAAATATTTTCTCTTGTTGGCTCCCTGAATACTACTGATTATAAAAGCCGCACTTCGATACATCCGCTTAGTGTGACATTTGATTTTGTTATTTATCTTTAGGTTGCAAAACATGTTTGCTGGTGGAATACGTAGAATCAAACTAACTTTCGGCTTCGGCAGCAATTTCGATATGAGCTGCGAAGCTCTTTTGGGGCGCACTGCTGAAAGTAACAACCCCCTGAATATTTTGGATTCGGTTGGAGATATTGCTCAAGCCCATTCCTTTGCTTTCTTTAAGTGTTTTATTCACATCGAAGCCCTTGCCATTATCACTGAAATCGATAACAATAATTCCATTTTTACAAACCATTGCAAGTTCAATTTTGGCAGCTTCGCCATGCTTAATGCTGTTGTTGATCAATTCGCAAAGCACTCGATAAAGAGTCGATTCAATCAGCTGACCAAATCGCTTTTTGCAATCGTATTTCATTGAAATATTGATAGGATGAAGAGCGGTAATTTTCTCAACAAAACTGCGCAAAGCTTCTTTTATGCCAAAATTTGTAAGAATATGCGGACTTATATTGTTTGAAATCTCCGATAATGTGCGAGTTGCTTCGAGAAATAGTTTTTCCGACATTTCCGAAAACCGCGACAATTGAATTTTATCTTCGGCACGCGCAATGGCCTGCATATACATACGCAATGTGCTCATGAGAGGTCCTAAGCCATCGTGCAATTCTTGAGCAAAACGCAAACGTTCGCTGTTTTCACCTTTGATAAGCGCCGACATTTCGATCATCTGCAAGTTTTTGCGCTCAGTAACATCGAATACTGTTCCTGCCAAGCGTATTATTTCGCCTTTTTCGTTGAAAATCGGGAAAATGGTTAACTGGAGCCACTTATGCGACGAAGTATTTTTTCGATACCTAAATTCAATTGAAGCTTCGTTTCCCAATTCGGATTGCCTTAAATTGCGAAGTAGTTTTCGCATCAGAATCAAATCGGAAGAATGCACATAATTTAGCCATTCAAATGGTTCTTGATACATTTCTTCAATCGAAATCTCCAACAAATCGGCGCAAGCAGAGTTGACATATTGGAGTTTTCGCATATTTCGAGAAAGAATTACAAAAACTCCATTGATATTTTCGGCTAATTGCAAAAACTTGTTGTTCACATCTTTCAACTCGAGTTGAATTACTTTGCGTTGCAATGCAATGGCAAAAATGCTCGAAAACCGATCGGCGATGGCTTGGTCTTCGGAAGTTAGTTTGCGACTAAGATCGGACAGCATGAGAAAACCCATTTTTTTCTCGTTCACAACCACCGGAACAATAAGAACGTTTTTAAAATTGGGATGCATGTTGCCAAATTCTTCTACCAACGGAAAATTGGGAATTTTCGAATACAATGTGCTGGCATCTATTTGTTGTATCACCTGGGTGGTTTTTAGATACATGGGGTTTAGCGTATTCACCGGATACAAAAGAGAGGAGTCGCCACCAATATAGCAACCACACGAGGCCGGATGAATAATTTCGTCGGAATCGGCAATGATTAGCTCGGGTGCAAAAGCAACAAAAATGTATGGATTATCGAGAAAATTTGCCATGTTGCTGGCAATATTAAAGGCAATTTCGGTGATGCTGGTTTCGGGTCGAGCAACAAATTCGAGTGTTTCGGTAAGCGTCTTTTCGAGTTGAGCGTTGAATTTTAGTTTATTTTCGGACTCTTTCAACGATGTGATATCGCTTATAAATCCTTCGAGGGCAATCAAATTTCCATGTTTGTCGTAAACACCACTTCCCTTTTCGAACACCCACTTTTGTTGGCCGCTTTTCGTAATTATGATATATTCTTGCGAAAAATGGAGTTTATTTTTCAACTGTTCTTGCCACAAGTTCCAAAGCTCTTCTCTGTAATCGGGATGAATAATTTCACTAAAACTCAAAGTAGCATTGTCGATTAATTCATCAGAAGAATAGCCAGTGAGTTCTTTGCAGCCTTCGCTCACAAACAGCATGGTCCATTCCCTGTTGTTCAAACATCGATAAGCCATCCCATGCAAATTGCCCATCAGAGTGCTTAGCTTTCGCTCGTTTTCTTTAATAATTTGCATGGAGTTGAATCGCTCGGTGATGTCGCGAATTATTCCGCCCAATCCTATTTGCCCATCGGGCAGTTGAACAGGGAACTTGGTTGTTTCATACACTCTATCGCCAACAATTTCTTCGTTGGTAGTGATTCGGTAGCTTTGTAGCGTATCGGTATCGGTTGTACGGCATTTGCGAGCTGCTTCGGCAGGCATTAACGAAAAATCGTCGAAACCAACAACTTCTTCTGGTTTCTTCCCCATAAATGCGGCATTGGCTTTGTTGCTAAAAATGTATTTCAGTTTTTGATCCTTAATGAAAATTAAATCGGAAGTCGAATTCATAAAAGTTCGAAAACGGTCTTCGCTCACTTTTAAAACAGCTTCCGCATTTTTTCGCTTCGAAATATCGTGCGACGAACCATGGGCTTCGATATGACCATTTTCGGTATTTAATACACCACGTGCGGTTATTTCGACCCAAATGGTCGATTTATCTTTGCAATACTGTTTTGTTTCGAATGTGAAAATTTCATTGTTTCCTTTGGAAAATTCATTGACTTTATCGCTAATAATCTGTTGGAGCTCCTCGCGCATGTTTATTTCAATCGATTCAATAAAAGGTTCAGCGAGTGCTTCTTGAGGTGTGAATCCCCTGAGACGTTCGACC
>DYON01000264.1 GCA_020720525.1 Acetofilamentum sp. | reverse complement strand
TTGTTGCAGAGCTTTCGTTGGGCTTTTTTGTTCCTAAATATTCACGTGGTTGACGTGCATCGCCCGACGAATGTGAACTCAATTTTCGAGTCAACAATTTGTTTTTCAGATATTTTGCGGACAACACAATATCGGCAACTGCATCGCGGCGGTGAAAAAGAACTACGGCATTGTTGAGTCTCTTTTCTTCGATATTGGTGGTTACATGCAGTTTTTCGCCTGTATAAGGATGGAAGCCACACCAATGCATCACCGACGAAAGCGTCATGGGAGTTGGTGTAAAATCTTGCATTTGCTCTGGATAAATGCCGGCTTCTTTCAATTCGGCTGCCATTTCGAATGTGTCGTCCATGGTGCTGCCTGGGTGGGCCGAAATGAGATAGGGAACAATTTGTTGTTTCTTTCCCGAAGCGGCATTGATTTTTTCGTATTCGCTTTTCAATTTCAAAAACAGCTCGAATCCGGGTTTGCGCATGAGTTTTAGAATACGAGCCGAACTGTGCTCGGGAGCTACTTTCAGCCGCCCCGAAACATGTTTGGTTACCAATTGTCTGAAATAATCGAGTCCGCCTTTCATAAATCCTTTTTCAGTCAGAAATAGGTCGTAGCGTATGCCCGATGTTACAAAAGCCGATTTTACGCCCTGAGTTGTTTCTATTTTTTTGTACAAATTGCACAATGCTGAATGCGAAGCGTTGATATTGGTGCAAAGCACCGGAAAAATACACGACGGTCGTCGGCAGCGTGTGCATTTATCGGTATCGATGGGTGTCATCTGGTACATATTGGCCGATGGACCGCCAATGTCGCTGATGGTGCCGCCAAAATCGGGCATCAGCTTGATGTTTTCAATTTCTTCGAGAATGGAATCTTCGCTGCGGCTTTGAATAAAACGTCCTTGTTGCATCGAGATGGTGCAAAAACTGCATCCGCCAAAGCAACCACGGTGAATGGTTACACTGTGCCTAATCATTTCGTAGGCCGGAATGGGCGGCTTCTTGTTGTAGCGCGGATGTGGAAGGCGCGTGTAGGGTAGGGCATAAATGCGGTCGAGTTCTTCGGTGCTTGAAGGCGGGTAGGGCGGACGAACAACCAAAAACTGTTTCTTAAAAGCTTCAACCAATCCATTGGCTTTTAGTCGGTTCGATTCGGTTTCTATGATGGTGAAGTGCTTTGCAAATTGCTGTCTGCTTTGCTTGCATTCTTCGTGCGAAGGAACTTCGATAAAATCGACAGTTGGTTTTTCGCGCGTCAGAAAGGCTGTTTGAGGAATATTGGTCTCTCTTATATTTTTACCCGAAGCTATTACAGCTGCAGCTTCCACAATGGCTTTTTCGCCCATGCCATATACAAGTAGGTCGGCACCCGATTCCACAAGGATAGAAGGTTTAATGCTGTCGCTCCAATAGTCGTAATGGGTCATTCTTCGAAGCGAAGCCTCAATTCCACCAATAACAATGGGTGTTTCGGGATAGAGCTTTTTTATAATCTGCGAATAAATAGTGGTTGCATAATCGGGTCTGAAACCGCTTCGGTCGCCAGGAGTATATGAGTCGTCGGAACGCAGGCGTTTTCGGGCGGTGTAATGATTCACCATCGAATCCATATTTCCTCCACTGATGCCAAAAAACAAGCGTGGTTGTCCAAATTTTTTGAAATCGCGCAGGTCGTCGCGCCAATTGGGTTGCGCAATTACAGCAACATGATAGCCTTCGGCTTCGAGCACACGGGCAATAATGGCAATTCCAAACGATGGATGATCGATATATGCATCGCCAGTAATGAGCACAATGTCGGGTTGCTCCCAGCCTCTTAGCTTCATTTCGTCGGTTGCGGCGGGTAGCCATTTTTCTAATCCTGCATTTCTGTTGTTGCTCATTCGCGAACTATTTGTCCCGAACCCATGCCGTTTCGGATTATTTGTGTTGGACTACCAGTGTAATATACATTTCCAGTTCGGCGAATGTCGCACCAAAGCAGCGAATCGCATCGAACGTGTACATCGTTGTTGCTTAAAGTGTTTACATAAACTTCGGGAGCGTCGAACCCGCGCATATCCCAACGGCTGCCTCCGGCATGATACATATAGCAAAACCGGGCATGACCGGCTGCTTCGAATCCGCCCGAACCCGCATTAACAACGAAATAGGCTTCGTTTACATCGCCGTTGAAATGTGTAATGCCGCTTCCAGTCCAGTAATCGAGCATAATATAGTCGCCTTGGTGAACGTTCAGAAAATAATTGTCGAAATAATTTCCTGCCGAAAAGTAATGCAATGTTGTGTAATGAATTGTCACAAGCGGCACATGGTCGAGCCTGCGAACCCAGTTGCATCTAATATGATCTTCGATGGTGAGTGTGTTGTTCACCACATTAAATTCGATGCCATCAACCAGATTTTCGCCGGTGCTTATTTCCAGAAAATTTAAACTGTCTTGAATTAAATTCACTTTAATTCGACCATTGGTTTTAATAGTATCGAAAGGAACTTCGATGGATTTGTTTTCAGTAATTATTTCGCCAGTTCCTTTGAAACAGTCGGTTCGGTGTCCTTTTTCGCATGAAGCGAAAAACAAAAGTCCGGCAAGTAGAATGCCAATTGCTGCGCTACGACCAATCGTAAAACGCTGTCGTACTTCGATACTGCGCAAGCTAGGTGAGTCGGAATGTTCCATGAAGCGTATTCCGATGACTATCGGTACTGTATGACAGCATTTTGTATTATTTGATTTCAGGTTAAAAAATAAAGACATTCTTTTACAAGCTACTGTGCGATTGTATCGCGTGATTATTACAAATATCTTTGTCTTTAGAAGTGATTTTTTTATTGACATGCAAAGCGTTATGAACTCACTGAGGACGGCTTTTGGCTTTTCATCAACCAACGATTTCAAGTCCATCGTTTTTCGACCAACGACATTAGATAGTCTGGTTTTTCTTTTGAAACAATTGATTATATGATTAACAACTTTTCTCATTTTTAGAATGCGGGAGTTCCAATAGTTTTTTGTTTATAAGGCAATCTATACACAATTCCATACTCAATGGCATCGGCTTTGGCAAAATGAGCGCGCAAGGCTATGTGGAGACCAATGTTTTCGCTCAAAAAATATCTCAGCGAAAGCCTTTCGAATAAAAATTCCTTTTTGAAATAACTGTTTTTGAGGTACGAACCTACTTGCAGCACAATTTGAAGATTTTCTACAGGAATAGTCCAGCCACCTTTAAATGCAACCTTGATATTGTTTGAAAAAGGAACCACCGTGTCGTTGAATTCGGTCAACTTGTCGTTTATGGTGTAATCAACAATCAAATCGCTACCAATGCTCCATGAATTGATGCGCCGACGCGAAATATTTTTTTCGACCGAGAGGCTGAATGCTGGGCAAGTTCGTGATTCAGCTTTTATTTGTTTCCACGAGCCTGTTCCAACAAATGTCCATTTGCCTTCTCTGAGATCGACTTTGGGTACCTTTTTGTTTGGGTTTTTGTTTTCCCAACGATATTGCATTCCCACATTAAGTGTAGGAATATTCAATCCCAGATTGGGCGATTTGGTTGATCCATTCGAAAAATGGGTCCAGCGAAATTCTGTGTTGAGTTTCC
>DYON01000263.1 GCA_020720525.1 Acetofilamentum sp. | reverse complement strand
GGATTGGCGCGGATAATTCATTCTTTAGACGCGGATTTGCGCGGATTTACGCGGATTGAACTGTAATTAGACGAGGATTGGCGTGGATTGGCGCGGATTGAACTGTAATTAGACGAGGATTGGCAAGGAAAGAATGGCTCTGTATCTAAATGAATTGGGTATTTCGCAACCTGTTAAGTTGGTGTTTATATCCAGCGATGTAATATGCGGACATTGTATTGAGTTCTTAATGAATGAGCTGCAAAACAACAAAGAGGAATTTATCGATCAAAAAATAGTGTATATTTTTCATGGTTCTGATGTTATGAGTATGGTTACTATTATCAAAAAATATCATATTGAGAAAAGATTTTATTTTTTTGATACGGAAAATAAAAACGCCATGTATTTTACAGCCAACGAAATGCAAGGTTATCCATTGGCTATTTTTCAAAATGACAAAATTGACATTTTGACAACTGATTTTTCTAAATTGGCAAAAGATTTCGCCAGATTCAAAAAGAAAAAACTTCGAAATTGAGAGTCGGTCGCAAATTTATAGTAGCTTAAAGGAATGTGTTCAATTGCACAAAGAAGATTTTTCTGCACATAAATTTCACGAATTATATATCCCAGCGAGCCTGATGAGCGCAAAAACACATTTGTTTTCAACTATCGAGTCTTGAAATCGGTTCAGTTCACCAAGGTGACGCCCACCGAGCCATGAAACAAATAGCGACGGCGGCTGCCAACGCGCGCGCACAAAAACCGAGTTTTGCGCAAATTAAGCTTTTTGTATTGGTTGCCACGATAAACAAAAATAGCTCCATCGGGCAATGATGCCACTGTTTGCTGGCCAAGTTCCAGCTCCAAGTCGGATGGCAACATTTTGTATGTTGCGCGTGGTTTTTCAATTTGCCTCAATGCTTCGGCTTTCCACTCATCGGCGAATGGATACAATTCTAAAGCAATTTTGAGTGTTAGTTGATAAGCAAACTGCCATTCAATTCCATGTGGTTTTACCCTCCGGCGGTTTTCGCGCCACACCATAGCATGAGCCAATTCGTGACAAAGCACAATGAGCATTTGTCCGGGCGGAAGTTCTTTCGAAACAAAAATGCGGGCGCCAGCTTTGCGGTCGGTTGCCCGAAACGAACCCAAACGCAATTTTGCTTTGCGCTGAAAATGATATTCTACATTCAATTGCTCGGCCGATTTGCGCAGAAATGCAGCAGTGCTTTCGTTGAAATAGAAAACCAAAAACGAATCGGTCAATAACTTCATACAGGATTCTTGATAGGGAGCTCTAAAAACAGGAGCGAACTATTTATTGCTTTTCCGCAGTTCAAAATTTTTCCCAAGGTAAACTTTGCGAACATATTCATCGTCGGCAAGCTCGTCGGAAGTACCTGCTTTAATAATATCGCCTTCGAACAGCAAGTAAGCTCGGTCGGTAATAGTGAGTGTTTCGTGCACGTTGTGATCGGTAATTAATATACCAATATTGCGGTCGCGAAGCCCTGCAACAATTTCCTGAATATCTTCAACAGCAATGGGATCGACACCAGCAAAAGGTTCGTCGAGCAAAATAAAACTCGGATCGACAGCCAAAGCTCGGGCTATTTCGGTACGCCTTCGTTCGCCACCACTGAGTTGAATTCCTTTGCTTTTCCTAATTCGCTGCAATCCAAATTCATCGAGAAGCGATTCGAGCTTCTTTTTTTGATCGTTGCGAGAAAGTTTGGTGAATTCGAGAACAGCGCTGATATTGTCTTCAACACTAAGTTTGCGAAACACACTTGCCTCTTGAGCCAAATAACCAATTCCACGCTGAGCGCGCTTGTACATTGGTAAATCGGTTATGTTTTCGTTGTCGAGAAATACGTTTCCCTCGTTGGGCTTAATGAGACCAACAACCATGTAAAACGAGGTGGTTTTGCCTGCGCCATTGGGTCCCAACAAACCTACAATTTCGCCCTGATTGACCTCGAACGACACCCCTTTCACCACTGTGCGCGAGTGATAACGCTTTACAATATTTTCGGCTCTAAGTTTCATTGCTCAAAAGTACAAAAACCTCAAATATGAAGCAAAGTTTCAAAAAGAACTTCCAAAAGTGGCTACACTAAACAATGCAGCAAAATGTTTTGTTTTTCATTACCTTTGTTCATGAAGTGCAAAAGGGAACCATTACTTATAGCTTTATAAAGTTGAATTAGGGCGCAGGTGAGGAAATTATTCCGTATTTCGTTTTACCAAAGACTTAATCGGATTCAAAAACCGCTCAATTAGTCGCAAATCTTCAGTTACAATTTCGGCAGTACCCGACATTTGCTGCGAAAAAGCCAGTGTTTTTCCATAGTTGGTTATTAAACCATCTGGAAAAGAAACTTCAACAATATAGTTTGTTTCAGTTGGTACCAGCGAAATATTTTTCACTTGCGCTTTCACCATTCCAAATTCCATGTATGGATAGTTGTCGAATTTTATATTGATTGACTGCCCAATTTTTACTTTTCCAGCTCCCTGCATCGGAAGAATAATATTTCCCGTAAGTTCGCTTTTTTCAAGTGGAACAACTGTCATTACTATATCGCCTGAAACAACATTCTGATTTACTTCGCGCGTAGTTGTGAATGTAACTTTTCCATCAATTGGCGCAATTAATAGATAGGTATTCTTCCATGCAAATACAGAATTGGTGAGCGATGTATATGATTGCTGAATGGCTTGCAAATACTGCCGAGTTTCATCTGAAATAGTTAACTGATTTTCTACAATCTGCTGCTCAAGCTGTGCTTTTTGTATTTGAACCGACGACAGATTCGTTCGAGTGGACATATAAGATTGCTTTCGCTGAATATATGCCGCTTTTGATTTGCCAAAGTCGGCTGGACTTATTACTTGCTGGCTGTACAAAACAGAATCGCGGCGAAATTCTTCTAATGCAATATTTACGTCTTCGCCTTGCAAATTGCTTTGCTCGCTCAGCCTATTGTAATACTGATCGGTCATTGCCAACTGCCGCTGCAGAGAAGAAATTTTTCGTGCAAGGAGATTAACATTTTTGAACAATACATAATCTGAAATTGCTTTTTGAAAAATGCTGAAATCGGCTTGCAAATCGCCTAATAAAAGCATATTTAAATCAGAAATAGTGGTCAAACAACTATCGTTATCGGCATTAAAATTTGTCAATAAGCTATCGAGTAGCAAAACATGATTGTATTGTGCTGGATTCTCAATAACAGCAAGCACTTGACCTGATGTTACTTTTTGGTTGTTGGAAACAAATAAATGGGTAATTTTTCCACTGGTTTTTGCAACCAGCGAAGCAGGAACCTGAGTTGTAGAGACGGTAATTTGAGTGAAAATAATATCGGGATAACGAATAAACCATGAACCAACAATAAGCAATACCACAACAATAAGCATCAATGTTGTGCCTGTTCGGATTACTACTGACGGTGGACGACTCAGTATTTCTTGAACCTCTTCGGTGTATATTTCGGGCAATTTTTCTTCCATACTCTTTAGCTTGACGCGGATCTTCGCTGGTTGACGCTGATTTATCTTCTCTTTTTGACGCGGATTTACGCTGGTTGACGCTGATTTATCTTCTCTTTTTGACGCG
>DYON01000262.1 GCA_020720525.1 Acetofilamentum sp. | reverse complement strand
GATTTTGCTTTAGATACCGAAAACATTGATTTTTACACCAAAACCAATGAATTTGCAGTATTTGCACATAATTTCACCTGGGTTGATACCAAATGAGAAAAATTTTTGAACATATTGGAGATGGAATCAGGAATATAATCGATTTTTTCTATCCCCCTTTTCGCAAATACATGTCGGTTCAGTTTTTCCGCTATGGTGTTTCGGGCAGCGCCAACTTGTTGTTCGACTGGGTTTTGTATTTCCTAATTTATACATTTATTCTACAGCATCAAATGCTCGATTTGGGCTTTGTAACGCTGAGCTCGCATATTGCAACTTTCACCATCAAATTTCCCATTGTCTTTATGACTGGGTTTTTGCTCCAAAAATATGTTACCTTTACCAAGTCGTTGTTGCGCGGACACGTTCAACTGTTCAGATATTTGGTTGTATTTCTTGTAAATATATTCATCAATTATGTAGGACTAAAGTTGATGGTTGATGGGTTGAATATTTATCCATCCATTGCTAATATGCTTGCATCGTCGGTTACCGTTTTTGTGAGCTACTTTTCTCAGAAAAAATACACTTTTAAGGCACCGAGAAAAATTGAGGTTGACTCTCAATAAAATCTTGGGCACCACAAACATAAAATTCTTTTCACCCATTAAAATTCGAGTGTTGAAAAATATTTCAGCCAAAAAATATGGATTGCAAAAAACTTCTTTTGGCGTAACAAAAAGCGTCAATCTGCGTTAAAAGCAATGTAAAAAAGAATACAATGAAATACTTCGCATCAATTCTTGTTTTGTCTCTAATCCTTTTTGCATGCAAAACTGGCAATCGCAACAAACTTGGGAATTCGGTATTCACAATCAGTCCGTACAAAAGTGATGGTGCATGGGTTTTTGATGACTCGAAAAAAGATTTAGAGCAGGAGCCATTTGTTTCGGGTATTCCCGAGATGATTGAATTAATAACTGCCGATATCCCCGATGCAGAAAACGGATTTGTTGTGTTTTTTTCATCGAAACCATTTCCTGGATATCAGTTGCTTCTAAAATGGACAAGCGAAGAAAGCGATGGCAACTGGTATATAGATGAAAAAACGGGAATGGAAGGTTGGCTCTGCCCAGCTCTTTTAAAATATTTTAGAAAAGCACCAAAAACAATATACATTAAGACAGAAGCAAAAAAGTAAGTCACAAATTCAAATCTTCTTTACGAGGCATCGATGTCGCAAACTTTTACAAACTTGATCTCAAAAAATCAAAACCGTTTTGTCAAATTTCGCATTAAAACAAATTGTAAATTTTAAATACTTTTTCTATTTCGCAAAACTAATTATCTTACATTTGCAAAAAAGTAGCGAAGCAACTCACATGGATTTGTAACTAACTGTACATGAGAACGAAATACATCGACTTAATTGAGCAGACCTTTGAATTTCCACAAGAAGAGTTTAAGGTTATCGAGAACGAACTGTTGTGGAACGACATTAACCTAATGGATATTATTGAACAATACGGAACGCCGTTGCGAATAACTTTTTTGCCCAGCATCAGCAGGCAGATTCAAAAAGCGAAACGCATGTTCAATGTTGCCATGGCCAAAGTCGATTACCAAGGCGAGTACTTCTATGCTTATTGCACCAAAAGCAGTCATTTTTCGCATGTACTCGAAGAAGCACTCAAAAACAACGTTCATCTCGAAACGTCGAGTGCATTCGACATTCAAATCATTGAACAGCTTTTTGAAGAAGAAAAGATAACTAAAGATACCTACATCATTTGCAACGGCTTCAAGCGGCAACAATACATCGATAATATTTCGCGACTCATTAATGCAGGTTTCACCAACACCATACCGGTAATCGACAACAAAGAAGAGCTACTCGAGTTTAAGATTCGGCGCAATGTAAAAGCCAAACTGGGCATTCGTATTGCTGCCGAGGAAGAACCTATGTTCGAATTTTATACTTCGCGACTTGGTGTTCGCTACAACGATATTTTGCCATTTTACAATTTGTATGTGCGCAACCACCCCAATTTCGAATTAAAAATGCTCCATTTCTTCATAAATACAGGCATTAAAGATTCGGCTTATTATTGGAGTGAGCTCAACAAATGCGTAAATATTTATGCCGAACTCAAGCGCATTGCGCCAACACTCGACACATTGAACATTGGTGGTGGTTTCCCAATTAAAAATTCGCTGGCCTTCGAGTACGAGTACGAATATATGGCCGAAGAAATCATTGCTCAAATCAAAAATATCTGCAACCAAAACAAAGTTCCCGAACCCAACATTTTTACCGAGTTCGGCTCATACACAGTTGGTGAGAGCGGTGCTGTTTTGTATTCAATTTTAGGACAAAAGCAACAAAACGATCGTGAAATATGGAATATGATTGATAGTAGCTTCATGACCAATTTACCCGACACTTGGGCATTGAATCAGCGATTCATTTTGTTGGCAGTAAACCATTGGGATTACGAATATCAGCGAATCTTTTTGGGTGGTCTCACCTGCGATAGCCACGATTATTACAATGCCGAAGCACATGCCAATGCTATTTTTCTACCCAAAATTGAGCCCAACGATCCACAATACATCGGGTTTTTCCACACAGGAGCTTATCAGGAATCGCTTGGTGGATACGGCGGAATTCAACATTGTCTGATACCTGCACCTAAGCATATTTTGATTCTTGAAGACGAAAACGGAGAGTATTATCCGAAGCTTTTTGCCAAAGAGCAAAGTTATAAATCGATGCTCAAAATTCTTGGATATTAAGTATCTGTCTAAATTGGTACTTTTTTATTTTGAATCCTTTCAAACGTTTCGTCCCTTTAGAACGCATTTTTCTGTTTTTTTAGGTAACAATATTGCGTACCAATGGGATGAAGAAACTGCTTTTGTTTCAATTTCCGTTCATAATTTTGTTTTCCAAACTCCCAGCAAATCTTTTCGTGTTTTTTGAGCTTCATGTAAAATTTTCAACAGATGACTAATCCATAAAATTAGTTGAATAGAGATAAAATATTCATTTTTATGTAGAATTATATTCCTGAACGCATTTTTGTAAACAACTGTATCTCTGGATTATATCCGACAACAAACGTTTACAAACGCTTATATCCGTTTATAAACGAAAGTAAGTACTTAATAACCGACTGTTGTAAAAAGGTTGCCGTTACTTTGCATCGTCGGAACTGAAACATGCCGGCTAACTCAAAAAACTTTTTCCAAACTTAAAACAACTATTATGAAAAAGAACAACGAAAACTCGATGAACGAAACCAATCAAGAATTGGAAAACCTCGACAACGTGCAAAACGAACGCAAAAGCGACTTCCAGCGCGAAATGAATGTAGTGGAACTGTGTGGATATGTGGGCTTCGATCCCGAAGTGCACAATTTTGCCAGTGGAAGCAAAAAAATCCGATTCAAAATTGCCACCCATAGCAAAATAAAAGGCGACGACAATGCCGAACCGCAGTTTGTGACCAATTGGTTTCCTGTGGTAGCGTGGAACAAAGCTGCCGACGAAGCACTTGAATGGCTGCGTTCGGGCAAAAAAGTCCGTGTGAAAGGATTTCTCAACTACCGTGCATTCGAAGACAAAGAAGGCAACAAG
>DYON01000261.1 GCA_020720525.1 Acetofilamentum sp. | reverse complement strand
CTACTGAATACTGACCATCCCGACGCTTCGGTCGGGAATTGCATCTGACTACTGATTACTGACCACTCACAACTGAATACTGACCACTCACAACTGACCACTGACCACTCACTACTATCAATACTCCTTACTCCATCTACCAGTCGTTGCAATGCAACGCCTCTGCAATGTCTTCTCATTAAAAAGACGCAATAAATTGTGGCTCTACACAATACTTAGAGCAACATTGCGTTTATTCACTGATTTTTATTAATTTTGCAGCATGAAATTACAACGGCTATTTTTATTTCTACCATTTCTGCTTGTGGCTATCTCGTGCAGTCATTACGACAAACTGCTCAAAGATGGTACGCAGCAGGAGAGGCTTGCCGAAGCCAACCGACTTTACGAAAAGGGAGTTTATTTTAAAGCTATTCAGCTTTACGACCAACTTATTGTTGAATATAGAGGCAAAAGTGAGTTTGAGGAAATTTACTATCGCTATGCTTACTGTTATTTCAAACAGGAACAGTATTTAATGGCTGCTCACTATTTTACAAGCCTCTCTAAGACACTTCCCAATGGAAAATATGCAGAGGAATCTTCTTACATGGGAGCCTATTGTCAGTATCTCGAATCGGCCGATCCGTCGCTCGATCAGACTTCGACAGCCGATGCACTTACTGAATTTCAGCTCTTTGTGAACAAATATTCTTCGAGCGAGCGCATTCAGCAATGCAACGAATTGATGGACGAACTACGATTGAAGCTCGAAACAAAAGCATTTAATCTGGCGAAGCTCTATTATCAGGTCGAAGAATACAAAGCCGCGGTTGTTGCCCTCAACAATGTTCTCAAAGATTATCCTGGCTCGCAATACAAAGAAGAAATACTTTTTCTCATTTTTAAATCGACTTACTACTATGCCAGTGGCAGTATTGAAACGAAACAGCGCGAGCGCTATTCAGCAGCCGAAATGGACTACAAAAAATTTGCTTCCTCATTTCCCGAATCGAAATACATGCGCGAAGCTACCAATCTCAACGATCGTATTAACCTGCAAATCAGCAAATTGAATTGATATATATGGATTACAAAAAACTGAAAATCGAAACCACTGCGGTAACCCGTAATCTTTTTGCTCTCGAAAACGAAACTGGAAGTATCTACGAGAGTATTATGATTATTTCGAAACGTGCCAATCAAATTGCAATGGAAATCAAAGAAGATCTGCAGCGCGAATCGGAACAGTTTACCAGTGTTATCGACAATCTTGAAGAGGTTTTCGAAAACAGAGAGCAAATTGAACTCGCAAAAATGTACGAATCGTTGCCCAAAGCTACATTAATTGCATTGAACGAGTTTCAAAACAGAAAAGTGTATCACCGTCGTGGAATGGGTTCGCAAAACATTCAATAATCGTTGCTTAAAGGCAAGCGAATAATATTGGGCATTTCGGGCGGAATCGCTGCATACAAATCGCCGCTGATTATCCGCCTGCTGAAGCAAAAAGGTGCTTCGGTTCAGGTGGTTTGCACCCAAAATGCTCTCAAATTCGTTACTTTGCCTGTTCTCGAAACGCTCTCCGAAAATTCGGTTTATCTCGATGTGTTTCCCAAAAACAGAGCGTATTCTACCGAGCATATTTCTATAACCGACAATGCCGATGCTATGCTTGTTGCTCCTGCAACTGGAAATGTGATTGGTAAATTTGCGTCTGGAATTGCCGACGATGCTCTCTCTACTACTTTTATGGCATTCGATAAGCCGGTATTTATTGCTCCTGCTATGAATACCAAAATGTGGTTGTCGCCAATTGTTCAACGCAACGTAAAAATGCTTTCTGAGCTCAAACATATCCTGATTGGCCCTGGCGAAGGCGACTTGGCTTGTGGCTATGCTGGGGCTGGACGTATGTCGGAACCTCAAGAAATTGTCGATTCTCTCGAAGCATTCTTTTCTTCGAAATCGTTAAGTGGAAAAAAAGTTCTTGTTACAGCTGGACCAACTTTTGAAAAAATTGACCCTGTTCGTTATATTGGCAATTTTAGCTCCGGCAAAATGGGCTATGCCATCGCAAGTGTCCTTGCAAGTCGTGGAGCCGAAGTAGTTCTTGTTTCGGGTCCTGTCAGTATTGCAGCCGACCCCAAGGTTGAACTTATTGCTACCGAAAGTGCTATGCAAATGCACCAAGCATGCCTGAAGCAGTTTCCTAAATGCGATGCCGCAATTATGGCTGCTGCTGTTGCCGATTTTCGTCCTGCCGATTTTTCGAACAAAAAGCTCAAAAAAGAAAATACCGATTCGTTGACCATCAAGCTCGAAAAAAATCCTGATATTTTAGCCGAGCTCGGCAGCAAAAAGAAAAAAGGGCAGATTGTTATTGGCTTTGCTCTCGAAACCGACAACGAAGTTGAAAACGCCCGTAAAAAGCTCAACAATAAAAAAGCCGACCTTATCGTTTTAAACTCGCTCAACGATGCAGGTAGTGGTTTTATGCACAATACCAACTCCATTGTGCTGGTTGACCGCACAGGCAAACCAATCAAATATCCGCTTATGAGCAAAACCGAAGCAGCAGCAATTGTTGTTGACGCTTTGGAGGCTTTATTAAATGTGAAAAAATGAGAATAGCAACCTTAATATTATTATCTGTTCTTGCACTGCCATTGAGTGCTCAGGAACTCATTTGCTCCGTTCAAGTGAATTCGTCGCAGGTGCAAAGCAGCGATAAAACTGTTTTTGAAAATCTGCAATCGACGGTGTATGAGTTTATGAACAATCGTCGTTGGACAAGCTACGAATATCAGGTTGAGGAAAAAATTGAATGTAGCATTTTACTCAATATCTCCTCGTGGGACAATATCGAATCTTTTACTGGTACCATTCAGGTGCAAAGTCGTCGTCCGGTTTTCAACTCGTCGTATAGCACCACTGTTTTAAATTTTCTCGATAAAGACTTTTCGTTCAAATACGTGTCGGGGCAACCTTTGGAGTTTATCGAAAACAGCTATACCAACAATCTAAGTTCTATTCTCGCATTTTATGCTTATCTGTTTATTGGTCTCGATTTCGATACTTTCGAACAGCAAGGCGGAAATCCGTATTACGAAAAAGCTCAAGCTGTTGTGAATTCGGCACAAAGTAGCCCCGATAAAGGTTGGCGCGCCCCCGAAAATCAGAAAAACCGCTATTGGATTATTGAAAATTTACTCAATAATGCATATTCCGACTTCAGAAAAGGAATCTATCAGTACCACCTCAATGGGATGGATTTTTTTGCAACCGATGCAGTGAAAGCTCGAGCTGGAATTGCAGAAGGCGTTTCGCTTATTCAGAAAGCCTATCGCCAAAAACCTGGTTTGTTTATCATCAGCTTGTTTATGTTGGCTAAATCGGACGAACTTGTCAATATTTTTACTCCCGCTCCGGTTGTCGAAAAAACCAAGGTCGTAAATATTCTTAAAAGTATCGACCCAGCCAATTCGGCCAAATACAATCAGATTCTAAGTACCAATCCGTAGAGAGTTTCTGCA
This sequence comes from Acetofilamentum sp., assembly GCA_020720525.1. Classification (GTDB taxonomy): domain Bacteria; phylum Bacteroidota; class Bacteroidia; order Bacteroidales; family DTU049; genus GWF2-43-63. The sequence goes on along the minus strand of DYON01000261.1, from coordinate 105 downwards.
ACGATGTGAGAAAAGGGGACGTTAATCAGCGCCCCCCCCAAGTATTTGTTTATTTTCGCATTAACCGAATTGTTGCCTCTCTTAAATCGGCTTCGATTGTCATTA
>DYON01000260.1 GCA_020720525.1 Acetofilamentum sp. | reverse complement strand
ATGAATACTTTGGGGTTGATATGAATATTGTTTATGACACTATCTGGACTGATTTGCCTAATTTGCAGGCTGTTTTGACAATAATGGAAAAAGAAACCAACTAAAAATGGGATTTATTCTAATAAAAAACACAACCATTGTTAATCCCGACCACATTTTTGCGGCCGATGTATTAATTCACAACAATGTTGTAGAATCGATTGCTGCTCCTAATACGCTAACAGTTAATTCGGGTGAAATTATTGACGGAACCGGCCAATACCTGATTCCCGCTGGCATCGATCCGCATGTGCATTTGCAGCTTCCAACGCCAGCAGGACCTTCGTGCGACGATTTCGCTTTGGGAAGTGGCGCAGCCATTGCTGGAGGAAATGGCGCCTTGATCGATTTCGTTACTCCGGCTCGTGGAGAATCGCTCGTTGAGGCATTGAAAAAAAGACAAATAGAAAGCAAAAAATCACCTATACCGGTGAAGCTACACGTAGGCATTACATGGTGGAGCAAATCGGTAGCAGAAGAAATTTCAACATTGGTAAACAGTTATGGCGTAATTTCTTTTAAAATTTATTTGGCCTACCGCGACACCATTGGCCTCAGCTTTGACGAATTGCGCGAAGCTATGAAATGCATTCAAAAGCTGAATGCCATTGTGGCTATTCATGCCGAAGAAGGCGATAAAATAAAACAGTTAAGACAGGAATTTGTTTCTCAAGGCAAAACAGCGCCCCGATTTCATGCACTTACACGTCCGGCAGAAACGGAATACAATGCCGTGCAAAAAGTCATTGACTTGGTGCGTGAAACCCAATGCAAGACTTATCTTGTTCACATGTCAACGGCCGAATCGGTTGCACTTATCCGCGAAGCAAAAAAAGAAGGTCTTCCACTTTTCGCCGAGACCTGCCCACAGTATTTGCTGCTCGACGATTCGGTTTACAGCAAACCTGAACCTGATGTGTTTGCTTACATCATCAGTCCACCCATCAGAACTAAAGCCGACAACATTGCATTGTGGGAAGGTTTGGCCGATGGCACCATCGACTGCGTAGCCACCGACCATTGCCCATTTACATTGGCGCAGAAAATGGCTGGCAAAGACGATTTTACCAAAATTCCCAACGGGGCTGGAGGCATTAAACACAGAATGAGCTTGATGTTTACTTATGGAGTTCTTGAAAAGCGAATTTCGCTTCAGCAATGGATTCGAATCACATCGACCAACGCAGCAAAAATATTTGGATTCGACCATTTTGGCAGAATTGAAACAGGTTTTCGTGCCCATTTGGTCTTATGGCAGCCACAAGGCATCGACCATATCAATTTGGCTAACAGCTTTACAAATGCCGACATTGGTATTTACAACAATTTTGAGATTGCAGGACATTCAATCACACTAATTTGACAAAAATGAAAATAGATTACACTCTTCGCAAAGATGATTATTTGAAATTTCAACTTTACACTGTAGCACATTCTAAGCAAGCGCGCAAACGCAGGCAAAGAAGTCAGATTCTTCTTCCAATTGCATATTTGCTAATGGGAGCTTCTTTTTTGCTGCTCGACAATCAAATTGCAGCCATTGTTTTTGGAGTTTTGGCAATTCTTTGGTATTTTTTGATACCCTTGTATATCCGGAATCGATATGTGAAATTTTATCTGAGATTCAATGCAGAGAATTATTCCGAAAACTTCAATCAGCCTTTGTCGATCGAAATCAGAAGCACGATTTTGCATTTAACTTCTCCAAAGTCCGAAAGCGATATCAAATTCGATGCTATTGCAGAGATAATCGACTTGGGAACTCATTATCTGATTAAATTCACAATCGGTTCAGTTGCAATTTTACCAATCAACAAAGAAGTTGGACGAAACATCTGGGACGAATTTATTAAATCGGTTGTAGAGAAATCGGGTAAATCGGTGTACGATAAAAAGGATTGGACTTGGAGATAATAATGTCTGTAATCAAAAAATGACATCGGTCGAAAGAATCATAATTGAACAACTTTAACTAAAAAAAAGTTTTTCTTTCCTTTTTGAACAAGGATGTATCGATTGTTGAGTAAAAAACTCTCGTTGATGATAAGTTCTTCGGAAACCTTGCTTTTGTTGATTGAAACTCCATTGTCTTTTGCCATCCGGCGAGCTTCGCCACGCGATGCAAATGCACCAGCAACATCGGCCAAAAATTCGAGAACAGGAATGCCGTCTTTCAATTTTTGCAATTCGACCTCGGCCATTGGAACACCCTCGAACACATTGAGAAAAACATTTTCGGGCAACGAAGCCAAAGTTTCGGTAGTTCCTTTACCAAACAAAATTTCGCTGGCTTCAACAGCTGTGTTGTAGTCGGCTTCGGAGTGTACAAAAACCGTCATTTCGTAAGCCAATTTCTTTTGCAAAAGTCGTAAATGTGGCTCGGCACTATGTTGCTGCACAAGGTTATCAATTTCGCTTTGACCAAGTAGTGTGAATATTTTGATATATTTTTCGGCATCTGCATCCGATGTATTAAGCCAAAATTGATAAAATGCGTAAGGCGAAGTTTTTTCGGCGTCGAGCCAAATATTTCCTTTTTCGGTTTTACCAAATTTTCCACCATCGGCTTTGGTAATCAAAGGGCAAGTGAGTGCATAGGCTGTTCCACTGGCTTTGCGCCTAATGAGTTCGGTTCCTGTGGTAATATTGCCCCACTGATCGCTGCCGCCCATCTGCAAACGACAATTGAAATTCTGATATAAATGGAAAAAGTCGTACCCTTGAACCAACTGGTAAGTGAATTCGGTAAACGACATTCCTTCGCCGGCTTCGCCAGTGAGACGTTTTTTCACACTGTCTTTGGCCATCATGTAGTTGACAGTGAGATGTTTGCCAACGTCGCGAATGAACGAAAGGAACGTAAATTCTTTCATCCAGTCGTAGTTGTTGGTCATCAATGCCGCGTTGGGCGTACCCTCGCCAAAGTCGAGAAAACGCGACAACTGTTTTTTCAAACCTTCTTGATTGGCTCTCAAAGTAGCTTCGTCGAGCAGATTTCGCTCCTCGTTTTTGCCCGACGGGTCGCCAATCATACCTGTAGCACCACCCAGCACCACCACAGGCTTGTGCCCGCAAAGTTGAAAATGCTTCAGCATCATCACCGAGACTAAATGACCAATATGTAAGGAGTCGGCCGTTGGATCGATGCCCACATAAGCAGTACCCATGCCTTCTTTCAAGTAATCTTCAACACCGGGCATCATATCGTGAACCATGCCTCTCCATTTCAACTCTTCAACAAAATTCTTCATGCGGATGTAATTGTGGTGCAAAAATAAGGTTTTGAAATGAATAATTTTTATTGAGTTGTATTCAGCCATTTTTTTGAGTTACCCTATTTCTGTTTTTGCGGCTTTTTCGATTAAAATATGGGCGTATATAAAACCCGAGGACTTGCCATCCGAATAAGATATTAAAAAACTCGAACGTCGCGTTAAATCTGCCGTTATGTACATTGCTAAAAAGAAATTGAAAAAGAAATTGCAAAAGAAATAATAAAAAGATGTAATTTTATTTTTGCAACAACAGAAATCAAATGACCAAAGCAATCATTATTGGAGCCACATCGGGAATTGGACGCGGAATAGCC
>DYON01000259.1 GCA_020720525.1 Acetofilamentum sp. | reverse complement strand
ACGAAAAAGGAAAATTCTACGAAGACCTTTACATTGCCGACTACAATGTTTCTACTGGAAAATTCGCTAATCTACGTCCATTGCCTGGCAATGTTAATACCGATGGTCACGAAGCTTCTATCAGCATTTCGTGGGATGGACAAAATCTATTTCTTTACAAAGACGATAAAGGCGATGGAAATATTTACATGAGTACCATGGTAGATGGAAACTGGTCGGCTTCCGAAAAACTTGATCCTGAAATTAATACCAAATACTACGAAAATCATGCTTGTCTTAGCCCCGATGGTGAAACATTGTTCTTTGTTTCAAGTCGTCCTGGTGGACAAGGCGGAAAAGACATTTGGGTAAGTAAGCGAATTGGTGCCAACAAATGGAGCAAAGCCGAAAACATGGGACCACGAGTTAATTCCGAGTTCGACGAAGATTCGCCCGTGATTCTTTCCGACGGCAAAACACTCTATTTCAGCTCGAAAGGACATGAAAGCATGGGTGGTTACGATATTTTTTATACCATTTTCGAAGATGGCGACTGGAGTTTTCCGCGCAATATTGGTTATCCGCTCAACACTGTAAACGACGATGTGTTTTTTATCCCAACCCTCGACGGAAAAGAAGCTTATTACGCTTCTGCATTAACCGATGGGCAAGGCGATCTCGATTTGTATAAAATATTAATCACTAGCGATATCAATCAGTTAGCTATTTTGAATGGACTTATTCGCGATACTATAACCGATAAACCAATCAAAGCCAATGTAACTGTTTACGATTTTTCAACAGGCGAAATATATAGCCAAACTAATACCGACGAAAATTCGGGCAATTATACTGTTTCGTTGGAAACTGGTCGAAAATACAAGGTTGTTGTAACTACCGAAACCGGTTTAACGGTAGAAGATATTTACGACATTCCTGTATCGGATTTGGCTACTCTTACATTCAACAAACCATATTATTTTGGAAACACCATTGTAACAATGGCTCCCGATACCATTTTAAACCGTATCAATGTTGGACAGCGAATGGGCGATAGGTTTGTGTTGCGCAATGTTTACTTCGATTTCGATAAATCGATTCTACGTCCCGAATCGAAAACAGAACTTGATCGCTTGGTCGCTTTGCTAAAGACTCTTCCCGACATTGATATCGAACTTTCGGGACATACCGACAACCGTGGATCTGATTCGTACAACAAGAAATTGTCCGAAGACCGTTCATTGGCCGTAGTTGAGTATCTTGTTAATGCAGGAATCGACCGCAAACGTCTTACTTACAAAGGCTACGGATTCGACCAGCCAATTGCCTCGAACGAAACCGACGAAGGTCGTCAGCTCAACCGCCGTACCGAATTTCGAATTACGGGAACTGGTGGGCAAACAATCAATATAGACACCAATTTTGTCAATATCAATCATGCCGATTCTGTAAATCAGCAAAACAACAGCGATGTATTAATTGAATACAGTCCAAAATGGTATGTGATTGGTGGTTCCTTTATGTTTTTGAAAAATGCCGAAAAATTCAGAGACGAACTTAAAGCTCAAGGATACGCCGAAGCCGATATTGTTGGCCAAACATCGACTGGTTCGTACCGAGTTTCGTACAAAAGTTTCGAAAGCAAAGAAACAGCAAACAGAGAACTTGTGAAGCTGAAACAACAAACCAAAAACGAAGGGCTCTGGCTGTTGCAAAAATAAAAGTCTAAAATTTTATGAGTTCGTTGTAGAGCCGCATAGCATACTGGTCGGTAGTCAGCGAAAGATACGTAAGCAGGGAGTCGATATACGATTCCCTGTTTTTTATGTCGAATGTTGCCAAGTTGCCCGATGCTTCTGAATAACGTATTATCCAATCAGAAAATGATGCATTAAGCTCTGAGTAAGGCTTACAACCATTTATTACCGATTGCAATGTATTTTCGCCATCGAACAACTCGAGCAAAAACGAAAACAGGGTCGATATTATCAGTTCTACATAGCGGTTGTAGCGATTGATTCGTGGATGACGGTATATATTCTGATAATTGAATTTTTTGATATTATTCATCAGTTCGTAATGTTCTTGGTCAAAACGAATTCCCTCGGCTGGTGAGCTGTTTTCGCACAAATTGATAATTAAATTGTGCATCAACGAGGTAGTAAGAACACTTTCAACCACATTGGGATATTTTTTCTGAATAATGGAGTTAAGCTCTTCAACCTGAATATCGCTCAAAACTCCCAAACGAAGTGCATCTTCGATATCGCGTCCCAAATAAGCAATTTTATCGGCAATTTTCACAACACAACCTTCCCAGGTATAGGGCGCGTATTGGTTTGGGCGTTCAATTTGCCTCAAATCTATTGCCTCGCTTCGCGGGAAAAGTCCATTCTGATCAACTTCGCCACAGTGCGACACAATTCCATCGCGAACAGCATAAGTTAGGTTCAAGGGTCTATCGTTGCCCGCCAAATCGGGTAGCGTTTCGATGCAATCGACCACCCGTAAGCTGTTTTTCTCGTGCCAAAAAATTTTACCCAAATACTCCTCCGACAAGCGACTGATGATTTTTTCGCCCTCATGACCAAATGGTGCATGCCCCAAATCGTGCCCCAGCGAAATGGCAACAGCCAGCTCCGAATTGAGCCCCAATTCGTCGCAAATGGTGCGCGAAACAGCTTCGACATGATAAACATGCTCAATCCGAGTGCAAATATGATCATTCATGGTAGCATAAAACACTTGCGTTTTGTGCTTCAGTCTCCGAAATGCATTGCAATGAAGAATCCTGTTGTAATCGCGCGAAAATTCGCTACGTATATCCTCAGTTTTACGATACATTTCCCATATACGACCAACCGAAATTTCGTAGTTGGAATTTCCTGCTATCATTGCTTGAGCTGCAAACTTTTTCATGTGCTAAATTTGGAACACAAAAATAACCTTTTCAACGGCACCATGATTAAAATCATCTTTTTCCCCTCCAACGAATGTCGCGAAAGGCAAATAATGTTGCAATTTTGAATCGTTCTAAATAAACAAAAAGTCATGAAAAATTGATGTCAGATTTTGCTTTTCACAAGTTTGCTTTTTTGATTAAAATTCGTATCTTTACAAGAAAATGAAAGAAGATAATCCCGAACAAACCTTTAAATGGGTTACTTTGACCAACTTCACATACCCGCATGAGTATATGATGCTTGTTTCATTTCTCGAATCGAATGGAATAACTGTTTTTTCGCGCAACGAAACCCTTGTTTCGGTCGATCCATTTCTTTCGAATGCTGTTGGCGGAATCGACCTAATGGTTCCTGATACACAATTAGAAGAAGCCAAGAAACTTTACGACGAATTCAACAAGGTCGAAATTGATCCAATGGAAAAATTGGATGATGCAGACGAAGAGTAGTGTCAAACCTTCGTTGTTCGAATAGTACCAGACATCAATATTGTTGATGCAATAAGAATTTGTTAGCAATAAATTTTTTCCAGCAATTCAGCCTGAAATTTTAATATATTGATAATCAGCAATGTAAACGCTATTGTGAAATTTAAAAATTCCGGCTAATTTTACACCGATGGGCATAGAGGTGTGAAGCCCCCTTTTTAGGCTAAATGTTCTCTCATTTTGTTTTTTTTTAGCCAAAAGCGATTT